>JADFPW010000362.1 GCA_022562105.1 Planctomycetota bacterium | reverse complement strand
GCAGGCGAAAGAAATCCACGAAGTTGCTCTTGCCCGCTCCATTCGCGCCGATCAGCACGTTGAGGCTGGATAGGGCGAAGTCCTCCAGGTTCTCGATCGACTTGAACCCGCGAATCGTCAGTTTCTTGAGCGGACTAGCCATCTGCTGATTCCTTACGGCCGAGCAAGGACTGCGGGGTTCTCGTGCCACTCGTCGATGCGACCCGGCGCTTCCCGCCGGCCCCTGACCTATTCTAGCATCCGAGGCTCGCTCCGGTTAGGTCACGCTCGTTAGTATCCATTTGCGGTCTCTTCGGGCAAGAATCACGAGTCGGGCGTGTCTAGCACTACCCAATGGGCATCGCCTCCGCGGAGCGTGACGGCGGCCAGGTGGTCGCCATGGCGGTATTGCTCGACGGTCCAGGTCCGGTCGTTGTACTCCAGCGTCAGGTGCGTCTCGTCGAGCACCGCCAGGACGCGGCAGGAGAGGAAACCGGCGATGCCGATGCCGTTGGCTTTGAGCGTGGCTTCCTTGGCCGTCCAGACGCGGAAGAACGCCTCCCAAGTCCGCTCGCCAAGCAGCATCCACTCGTCGGAGGCGGCCAGTTTATCAAACAAACCCTCTGCTCGTGAGGTGATGCGCTCGATGTCGATGCCCACCGGCCCATCGGCGATGACCGCAGCGGCAAAGGCCGGCTTGTGCGCGATCGCCCAGTAGTAGCCATCATGGGGCAAAGGAACGTCACCGGGATCCTTCTGCCAGTCCCAGGGAGTCACGGCTGAGAGCTTGCAACACTCGGCCAAGGCTCGGCGAGCGTAGTCGCGTTGGCGAGCGATCCGCTCGCGTCCGGTGAGGCCTTGCCTCTCAGGAATGGGCAACAACACCGGATGGAGCTTCATCGCCCGGGGTCCGAACCGTCACCCGTAGCCGCATCTCGAACGATGTCGGCATCGAAATAGTTCACGCCCATACCCCCGTCCACCACGATGCCCTGGGCGTTGATCCCACTCGAACGCGGGCTCAGCAGAAACGCCGCCGTGTTGGCCACCTCGTCGGTGGTCAGGCCGCTCTTGCGGAGCATGGCCCGTTCGGCGAACAGGTAGTTGTCCACGTAGCCGGGGATGCCGGCCGAGGCGCTGGTTTTGAGAAGCCCCGCACGCACGCCGTTGAACCGCACCTGCGAGAACCTGCTGAACGACTTGGCCAGGAAGACCAGCGTGGAGTCCAACGCCGCCTTGGCCGGGGCCATGTAGCCGTAGCTTTCGACCGCCATCGTCGTCGTCGAGATCGAGATGGTGACCACGGACGCCTGTTGGTCGAGCATTTCTCGAAAGGCGTTGGCCACGGCGATCAGCGAGAAGCAGCTCACATCCATGCACTGCATGAAATCGCGTTTGCTGACCTCGTGAAAGACGCCGCTGAAGTTCTCGTAGTTGGCCAGGGCGATGGAGTGGACAATGCCATGCAGCGTCGGGTGCTTGACCCGGACGGCTTCAACCAGGGCGTTGATTTGATCTTCGTGTTCGACGTCGCACACATGAACTTCGCGCCCGTCGAGTAAGGCGGCGAGGCTGTCGCGACGTGGCTCGGATCGTACGCTGTAGACGACGGTGGCCCCGGCCTGTTCCAGAATGCGGGCGACGTGGTAGGCCACGCTGCGCTTGTTGGCCACGCCGATGACCAAGAAAGTCTTGTTTTCCAGGTCCAGAAAGCTCATCGACCGGACGCCTCCGCGGGAACTAACGTACAGGCGAATTGGACGCGCAGCACGGCCTTCTCGTCGGATGTGACTCGTCCGGTCATAAAATACGCTCCGCCTAGCTCGTCGTCGAGCACGACTTCGACCCGCAAGACCTGTCCCGGCTGGACCTGACGCTTGAAACGGGCATCTTGAATCCGAGTGAGCAGTGGAATGCCCGCCCCTGAGGAGCCGTCACCCGTTCGGTGGGCGACCAGCAACGCCCCGGTCTGAAATGCACATTCGCAAACCAGCACGCCGGGCATCACCGGATGACCCGGAAAGTGGCCGTCAAAGAACCCCGATTCCGGATCGACCCGTTTGAGGGTGACCGCCCGGTCCGCGCTGATCTCCACCACCTCATCGATAAGGAGAAACGGCGGACGATGCGGAATGGCGGCTAGGATGTCGGAAGTATTCACTTGACCACCCCAACGACCTTGGAAGTTTCGAGCAGATAGCTATCCACGTCATTGGCCACGATCACCCCGTAGTTGATCGTGCCCAGCCAGCCGGACATGATGATGCCCACCGATCCGGTATGAAACAGCCCGGGGATCTGTTTGGGAAGATCCATGCTGACCGCCAAGCCTTCAAACTTGGTGCCGAAGGTGGATCCGTCCATCTGCTGCGTGTAGTGCTCGAACGTCTTGGGGGTTGAGGCCTCGATGTGATCCAGTTTCGCCCTTATATCCGGGACATACTTCTCGAACGCATCGAGTGTGGTATCGATCAGATGCTGTTTGTGCTGCTGATAGTCCTCATCCGATAGCGAGGCCCAGTCGCGATAGTGGGCGTTGGTCGAGGAGACCACGGCGAAGCGATTCAGGCCGGGCCTCGTGTCGGGGTAGTAGACGGAGAAGGTTCGGCTGGTCACATTCATGTCGCACAGGGCGGCGGAGTCGAACTCCGGGGCGACGGAGGTGAAGAGCAGGTCGCCGATGTAGTCCAGCGTTTCTCCCTTGCGCAGCCCCATGTAGACCTGACAGCTACTGTTGTTCAAGCGGACGGCGTCGGCCGATGCGGCGAAGTCGTCGCTGAAATGCTCTCGGCCGACGAGCCTTTGGATGGTGGTCTTCAAATTGGCGTTGGAGACCACCGCGTCGCAACCGATCCGCCGACCATTGATGACCACGCCGCACGCGCGACCGTGTTCGATCACGATGCGGTCGGCCGCACAACTGGCTCGCAGATCCACGCCGTTGCGTTTCAGCTCGGTCTTCATCATGAAGATCAGCTTGTCCGTCCCGCCTTTGAAGATGAACACGCCCTTGTCCATGAAGTTGGAGAAGACGATCCCATAGGTGATGGCCGGGTCGTCCAGCGTCGAGCCGTTGGCGTAGGTGATGGGCTCCATGAGCAACCGCCACACGTCGGAACGACCGGGGAAGAACTGCTGGAACAGCTCTCGCGTGGTCATCGTCTGATCGTCGTAGAAGTCCATCTTCCGCACGGCGACGAAGAACCGTTCGACGGTTTCGTATGGTACGCCGAACTTCTGCACCAACAGGTTTGTGAAGTCGTCGCGATCGAAGGTGGTCTCTAACTGGAACTGGGGATTGTCGAATCGAATCCCCTTGAGCTGGGCGATGCAATCGGCGATTTCGCGGGTCCAATACTTGCGACAGCTCTTGATCATGCCGATGGGAAAGCCGTGTAGCGAGATGTCGAAGATGTGGCCTCCCTTTCGTTTGAACCAGGTGGCCATGCCGCCGAAGTTGTAATGCTGCTCGATCAGAAGCACGGAATGGTCGCACCGCGCCAGCCGATTCGCGGCGGTAAGGCCGGCCAATCCGGCGCCGATCACGATCACGTCGTACCGGTCTCGGGCCCCCTCCAATCGATCGCGCGGCATTTATATTCTCACCGTTCCTGTTCTGCACCTTCCACCGGTTAAAAACCGGTCCAACACCAGGTTGGGTGGCCCATGGCTTTAGCCGTGGGGGACGCGAATTGCTTGACCGAATTCGTGTCCCCCACCTCTGAAGAGGTGGGCCACCCACTTCTTCCACCGGTTGGAAACCGGTGCCACACTTCAAACCGGTGCCACACTTCAAACCGGTGCCACACTGCAAATCAGTGCCACTGTCATGGCCCGTCGAGTACGTGCATGTTGGCCATGGTCACCCCGCTCAGCAGGGCGCCGATGATACCTAAATAGCCTTGATCCGTCCCGCAGACAAACAGGTTGTCCAGCGGGGTCCGCCCGTCGCGGATCTTGGTCGGCGTGCCGTAGACCGCTCCAGCCAGGTGGCCGGTGAACTTGGCGATCGTACGCGGCGTGAACATGTCCGTGTAGACCACGTGACTGCGGAAGTCCGGAAGGAAACCGACCACTCGCTCGACGATGCGCTCGTGGCAACGCCGCTTGGCTTGGCGGTAGGCCTCTTCGTCAAGCTCGACCCATCGGTCGTAGTTGGCCAGCGAGGTCAGGCGAATCGTCCCCTCCATGTCTCCGTGGCCTTCGTAGTTGTTGGGACAACAGATCACGCCACTGGCGGTGTCCACCAGTGAGTCCGGGCGGGCGTAGGTGTAGGTCGGAGCATCGTTGAAGAAAATAATGGCGGTGTCGATGCCAAGCTGTGCCGGCGGCGTGTCCAAGACCGAGATCGACTCGGTGAAAGACAGCCGGCCGGGCTTGGCCGCCTGAGCCGTCCGCAGTGTCGGCTGACACATCTTCATCGTCTCGACGAAACCGGCTGAAGCGGGCACCTTGTCGGCGGTG
>JADFPW010000027.1 GCA_022562105.1 Planctomycetota bacterium | reverse complement strand
TAATTGCCCAACGAGAATAGAAGCTATCCCAAAACCCATTCCGAGCCGCGACCGTGAGGGAGCGGATGCCGAAAAACCGCTTGCTTACGCGCGCGGCTCGGTTCGGATCGCCTCCTCGATAGCGTTTTGGGATAGGCTCTAGGAAGTCCGGATGATCTTTGCCCAATAGGCGCCGGCGCGTCTCCAGCACGCGCTTGTGCAACGCCTTCGACTCTTCCAATCTCCCCCGGTCGTCCAGCACCAGCGCAAGGTTGTTGAGGCAGGTCAGGGTGGATCGATGTTCGATCCCGAACATCGCTTCGCGCCGCTGGTGAGCCTCGCGGAAGAGCGATTCGGCCTTTTCCAGGCGATTGGTCTTCCAATACACCAGGCCCAGACTGTTCATGGCCTCGAGCGTGTGCTCGTGATTCTCGCCTACGGTGGCCCGCAGGTCGTCCAGGCCGGCGCTCAGGAGGCGCTCCGCCGTTTGGACGTCCTCTTCCACGTAGTGGGCCAAGCCGAGGGTTGCAGTGACATCCGCCGTGTCCTCGTGGTGCTCACCGCGCTGCGTCTGGAAGATGCCCAGCGCGGTTTGCAGGTGGTCTTTCGCCGTCTCGCTGTCACCCAGGTGGAAGGTACGTCTCGCCGATCGTCCGGTGCAGTTGGGCCCGGACCAGCGGCTGATCGACGAATTCGCCGCTCAGTTTTTCGGCCGCGGCATCGAGAACCTCCCGCACGGACACATCCTTGCCCTGTTCCCACGGGCTGACCGAGGCGAGCATGTCCTGCAGGAACCGGCTGACCGCGTCGCTCTTGGCCGCTTCGCGCTTCTGCTGCTCGCGGGCCTCGACCGCGGCGTCGCGCTGCAACGCGGCCTGTTGCCAGAAGAGCAAGGAGGTGACAAGACCAGCGGTGACAACGACGAATAGAATCGCCGCGATCGCCACCGGAACTCGGTACTTGCGAAGTTGCTTGCGCACCATGTAGCCCAGCGAATCGCGCTTGGCCTCGATCGGTTCGCCGTTGCAGTAGTGTTGCACGTCGCGGGCCAGCTCGCCGGCGCTCTGGTAACGCCGATCCCGCTCCTTCTGCAGACACTTGAGCACGATGGTCTCGACCTCGTCGTTGATCGCCCGGCGCAGCGTTCGCGGAGGGATCGGCTCGGCGGTCACGATGCGGTCCAGCACGTCGCGCACACTGCCGCGGATCTCGTAGGGGAACTTGCCGGTCAGCATCTGGTAGAGAACCACGCCGAGCGAATAGACGTCGGTCCGCACGTCGATCTTGCTGGGAATCCCCTCCGCCTGCTCCGGAGAAGCCCAGGGAAACGAACCGACGAACTCACCGGTCACGGTCATCACCGAAGCCTCGTCGGCCGTGGTGGCCACCTTGGCCAGACCGAAGTCGAGCACGTGTGGATCGCCCTGCTGATCGATACGGATGTTGCTGGGCTTGAGGTCACGGTGGATGATCCCGCGCAGATGGGCGGCGTTGATCGCCTGACAGATCTTCTGAAACAGGCGTAGGGTTTCGTCCACCGAACGTCCCGGGGCGCCCGGACTGGCCATGTAGACATCCAGCGGCTGACCGCTGATGTAATCCATGATGAAGAAATGGCTGCCGCCGGCCAGGCCGGTGTCGTGGATACCGACGATGTAGGGATGCTGGAGCTGGCCGAGGATCTGCACCTCGCGATCGAAGCGGGCCCGATCCGATGAACCGGCAAAGGGCCTCTCGCGCATGACCTTGATGGCCACCTTGCGCTTGGTCGATTCGTGGATGGCCTGATAGACCACGCCCTGCCCGCCGCGGTGAATCTCCTTGACGATCTTGTACCCGGTGAACGAATCCGGTGGCGGGCCGGCACCCGCGCCAGGCATAACTTGACCGGACGAACCCGGAGGCGTGACCACCTGCTTCCAAGCGGCGTCGATCAGGGCGTCATCCCTGGTCGACGACTCCCCCGATCGGAGTGATGTTCTCGTCGGTCATATAAATTTCCGGTCGAGGCGTCGTCCCTTGCTACCTGCATTGACGACGATTGGCCCGTCGGACTCACGCCCGATCGCTAAAAAACCGGGATTCCGACCCCAGCAGCTCGCGCAGGCGCTCGTGCGCCCGGACTCGGAGCATGTGGACCGCCCCGACCGAGCGTCCCATGGAGAAGGCCACCTCCTCTGCCGGGCGTTCCTCCAGGTCATACAGCCGCACGACCTTGCCGTAGTCGGGCGGCAGCTTGCCGATGACGTCGTTGAGGATGCCGACGGCCTCGTCACGGGCGGAGTGGCGGCTGGGTGTGCTGCCCGTACCGACCAGTTGCTCGAGCAGTGTCACGCATGAATCCTCTCCGACCGGTGTGTGTGCCGCTGCTCGGGCTGCGGTCGCTTCTTGCGCTCCAGCCCCCGGATCGCGTCGCGCAGGGCATTCTCCGCGATGCGCGTGAGCCAGCCTGTGAACGATCTCCCGTCGTGGGCTTCGAGCTGATCAATGTGCAGGAAGGCCTCCATGTAGGCGACCTGCATCACGTCGTCCTCGTCGAGGACCGGGCGCCACTTCCTGTCGATCTTCCCGCGAATCGCCAGGCGGGCCTGCGGTCCGAATCGCTTGAGCAATGTCCGCAGCGCCTGGGCCTCGCCCGCAACTGCCTGCTCGAGCAGTCCCCGAACCGATTCGGTCACAAGGTGTCTCCTGTTGACGGCCCGAACGAAGTACGGCCCCCTGTAGCGTAACGCGGCGCGCCCTGCAGAACAACCCCCAAGAGCGTGAATCTCCCGCCCGAACGTCGTCCTTTGAAGTAGAGGCCGGCCATTCGACGAACCGTCGACGGAAGGGCCGTGGCCCAACAGACTGACCGATCGATCGATCACTGAGCTGACCAGCGCACGCGTGCATTTGAGGAGGCGCCGCCCGTGCGGCGCCGCGGGTAGAGTTTGTACACATAAGGAGAGTACTATGTTTAGTCACGCAGAAGAACCGTACGGCTTTGCGAACCGGTATCTTCGTCGCCCAGCGCTGGCCGTCGCGATCGCATCGATCGTTGTGGCGGCAAATCCTGCAGCGCCTCTGGCGTTGGCGTACAACCCAGGGGCCCACCAGCGCCCGATCGAGGACTTTGTGGACAGTCAGGGCACGTTCTGTCTCGACCCCGAGACGTTCTGTGAGGGCATCCCCCCGGACTGTCTGCTGTTTGTTCCGCCGGTCGAGAACTTCTTGGGGTGGAGCGATCTACCCGACTGTGAGGGTGTAGCGATCGATTACGCCGGACTGGCCGACGAGTGGATCACCGAAGAATCGGACGGAGATGTTTCGTTCGGCACGGAGTTCAGCGGCAGCATCACCGAGCGCGTATTGGCCGATGGACGCACCCAGGTCAGCGTCAGGCTGCACACCACGAACGCGCTGACCTGGGCGTTTCAAGATTGCAGTTTCGACTTTGGTGGGGCTGACACCATTTTCGGCCATCGCGCCCCGGATGTGCTGGACGGCGCCTCAGCCGCTCTGGGTAGCTCCCTCCTGCGCTTGAATTTCATTACGCCCGCCGCCCCCGGAGAGGACCTGCCGGACATGCTGCAAGTTCTCTTCTGTCCGGAGGAGGGGCAAGAACTCGTTTGGATCTCCTTCGTGGCTACGGCCACCGGCGAGATGACCGAGGATTCCGATTATCCGGATGGGACGCCGGCGGTCCTGCACACCACGCAGACCGGCCTGTTTATGTCCGGGTTCCACGGTACAGTCGGTGACGGTTTCCCGGCGGAGCTGATTGAGATCAACCCGCAGGGTCCGTAGGGGACCGGCCGCGGTAGCGTGGGCTCGTCGTATGCACCATCAAGGTCGTGGACGGGGCTAACCCGCAACGACCGAGACACGTCCGGAGTGTTCCGCGACGCCCTTCGCTTGAAAATGCCCTCGCCGTTGGATCAGAACATCCGCGGCGAGGGCATCTCAGATGCAGCCCACGCCGAACATCCCCACGCTTATCGATCTGCTGGGTGACCACGACGCGGAGATTCGCTCTGCCCATCGCGGAGAATACGCCGTCGTCGAACAGCTGAATGCGACACACAGACCACCGGTCCACGGCTCGCTTATGATCGTGGCTCGGTGTGATGGGCCCTGCCCGAATCGCCACATGAAGGATCCGATCGCTCGTAATCGCTGGGTGGAGCCCTGGGCTCCTGGGCTACTCGGAGCCCTCACGGTCGAGAGTAGTTGACAGTGCCACCCATCCTCCGCCCCACCTCTCAATCGGCAATCGGCAATCCTGGCTCCCTCTGCTACCATCCCCCGCATGAAACGTGGGCGCGGATGGGTTCCCTGGCTGCAGTACGTGTGCGTTCGTTTGGCGATCATGGTCCTGGACATGTTTCCGGTGGACCTGAACCTGCGAACGGCGCGGTGGTTCGGCCGCGTCTGGTGGCGCGTACTGCCCAGACACCGGAACCGAGCGTGCGAGCACATCCGCAAGGCATACGGCGACGAGCTGTCGGAGGCTGAGGTGCAGCGGATCGCCCTGGCCTCCATGCAGCAGTTGGTCATGCTCGCCGTCGAGATGGGCCAGGTGCCGCGCCTGTTGAACCAGGGCACCTGGACCCGCCACGTCCGATTGGCCAACTTTACGGAAGCTACTCGAGTGTTGCTCGAAGGGCAGGGCGGGATACTGCTGACCGGTCACTACGGCAACTGGGAACTGTGTGGCTATTTGCTGGCGCTGTTCGGATTCGAGAGCGCGGCCATCATGCGGCCGCTCGACAACGCCTACCTGAACGACTACTTGGTGGCAGTGCGCTCGCGGCGCGGGCTGCGTCTGCTGCACAAGAAGGGAGTCATCGCTTCCGCCGAGGAGATCATACGCTCCGGAGTGATGTTGGGGTTCATCGCCGATCAGGACGCCGGTCGCAAGGGACTCTTCGTCGACTTCTTCGGGATCCCAGCCTCGACCTACAAATCTATTGGCCTACTGGCGATGGCGACGGAAAGGCCGATCATCGTGGGATATTGTCGCCGGCTGAGTGAGCGATTCGAGTACGAACTGGGAGTACAACGGGTCATTCACCCACACGAATGGCAGGCCCAGGACGATCCGCTGCGTTGGATCACCCAGGAATACACGTCGCAGCTCGAACAGATCGTGCGGGCTGATCCGACGCAGTATCTATGGATCCACCGGCGATGGAAATCGGTTCCACGTAGACGCTCCGCCCGACACGTTTCAAGCGGGGATTCGGGCAGCCCGGTCTCGCGGAGCGAGGCTGTCAAGGGGTGCTGAGACGCTGACTGCAACCGTGAGGGAAAGGTGGCGTTGCTTGGCAGTGCGGCACGCAGACCCCGCTCCCTCAGGGTCGCGGCTCGGATTCAGATTGGTCTCGAGCGCGCTGGGACAGGAGAATCCATCCGGGTTGGCAGCGTCACTCCGCAGCGATGGCCTCGCTGACGGCGTCGCCGAATACGCCGGTCAGGAAGCTGGCGGCCGAATCCTGCGCGTTGCGCCTGATGAAATCGGTCTCACAACCCGCCAGCCAGGTCAATACGGTGATGCCAACCGCCATTGCAATCGCTCGTCTCATCATCCATCCGCGCATGAGGATTCCTCCCAGATTGGTCAAGGGTTTATCGGAACCGGCCCCTCGCGGCTTGAATTGCCAAGAATATGGCGAGCTGCGGACTTCAGTCCATGCCCGCTCAAGTGCGTGTCCGCTTTCGACTCCGCGGGGAAAACGTGTCGGCCAGGTGGCCGGCCACCTCATGGTGGGGCAGGAAGACGTGCCAGCGCCGTAGTAGCTTGCCCATGGCCCGGGCGTCCGCCAGATCGGTAGGGGTGAACGAGGACGCGATCCGACGCAGCAGCTCCTGCAACGACATGTCCAGCGAGACGAGGATTCCGGGATTGACCGCCACGGCCGATTCCAGCAGACCCACCACGAACCGGGTGACGTCCGCCGGTCGGTGAGCCACGACCTTCTGCAGGCAGGCCACCAAGGGGGCGGCCAACAACGATCTGGCGACCCAGGCCTGCAAGTACGCCTCAGCCAGATCCGCGCTGGTGTTCCATGCTTCATCCGGCGACATGGACCTGGCCAGCTCGTTGAGACGCTGGACGACTCGGCCACCGACTTTTTGACTGATGTGGGGTCCGACCCGGCCACCATCACCCCCTGGGCGCAGGCGGCGGAGCATCTCCACCAGCTCCCCGGATGACCGCTGGTCCACCGTCTCCAGCTCAGCAAACAACGCCGCGATCGCGTCGAAGTCAGCTGCGGATCCGTCGGCCGAGGCTTGGGCGGTCAAATCGATCAGATCAAAGACCTGACCGTGGGCCCATCGTTGAGAGACCATAGTGACCCAGGCGCCGGCGTGGCGATCGGCCGATGGTTTGTAACATTGCAGGTCAATGCAGGTGACAGGCTGACCGCGCAACAGCCGGCGCAACCGTGTGGCCTCGTCGGCCACGATGTTCAGACTCAGACAACGTCCCATCGAGAACTTCAGGTTGCAGGAAATGGACGTCGAGGCTCGCACCGAGATGGGCAGCGAGGCGGTCAGCGCCCACATGGAGTTGACCGGATCGTCCGCGGCGATCAGCACGAGCTGTTGGCCATGCAACAGCACACCCAGTGCCTCGGCCATGGCGGCTGCTGACCGATTCCAGCAGTCGGCGGTCTCACTCGATGGACAGAGGGCGGACCCGGGTTGCAGTGTGGCTGATGGAAGCTCCGCAGGCGGATCGAGCTGGACGTCGGTCAAGCCGGCTTCGTTCATGGCGGTCAGCATGGCGATGGGATCGAAGTCGAACGCGGCCCGATCTTCAGCAGCGACGATGACCGCGCGGGTGAAGACTCGGTGTCCGCCGCGACCGGTGTGCTCGATGCCGGCGGCGCACGAATGTGCCAGACACCAGCGTCCACTGCTCAGTGGATAGTAGGCCAGTCCGTCGGCGTCTGAGGTCGCCTCACACAGACCGTCATGGGACGGACTGCGGCGGGTGATCTCCGCCTTTTCGGCCGCTGTGAGTCCCGGGCTGGCAGCCACGATCCGATAGCCCTGTCCGGCGCCGGATCTGAGCGAGGTGTAGATCGCTTGATCGCAATGGACGGGCGCGGTGGCGACTGCGTCGGGCGCAGGAGGGGACTTCGAGCCGCGAACTTCAGTGTGGCACCGGTTTGTAACCGGTGGTGGTGAGTCACACCGGTTACAAACCGGTGCCACACTGAAGTCCGCGCCTCGTTCAGAGTGTGTCACAGGTATTTGACGATCCACTCGAACGGTTCCAGGATTCCGCGAGGAGCGGTGTGCAACGGTACGGAGACCACGTTGTCCTCGCCGTCGTTGATGAACCCCAGTGAACCGACCACGCTGGCGGCGAAGAACTCGACCTTGGCGAAGCGGCTCGCACAGAAATTCCAGGTGCGCGACAGGTTGGTCCGGGCGAAGGCCCGCGGATCGTCGAAACACTGCGGACAATAGTCTCCCTTGCACAGCACAATGGCCACGGGGCGGCGTACCTTGCGGCGTCGCCGGCCGGCGTAGAGTTGATCCATATAGGTGAGTAGCTTGAAAGCGAAGAAGTCCGGCTGAGGATTGCCCAGGGCGGCCACACCGGCATCCACCAGCAGCAGGGCGCCGGCACTCTTGGCTAACAGTTTGCCGATGACCTGATACGTGTTGGGGGCGTCCACCTCGGCAGCCAGCGCTTCGCCGGCCATGTCCGGCATGACCAGATCGATCCAACGATTCTTGTTTCTATGATCGCAGATCTGGTAGTACGCCCAGTGCCATTGATCGACATCCGCGGGGGTCTTGGGCGGAAACGTTCGGGCGGCGAGGTGATGAATCACTGATTGCTGCAGATTGATGGAGTAGGCCCCCTTGGGGATGGCCTCGAAGTCGCCGGCCCGTTTGGCGAGCATGTCCAGCAGGAACCCCAAGTAGACCGTCTTGCCGACGTTGCTGTCACCCAACACGGTGGTGATGCAAGGATCGTGGCCTTGTTGGTCGGCCTGTTCGGCTAGCGCCAGGGGGGCGAAACAGTCCGAGCAGACCACGGCCTGGGCGTCATTCTCCGCCTCACAGATCAGGCAGTGAATAAATTCTTCCAATTCAACGGTTGTCGAGGCCACCAGTGATTCCTCCGTCAGGCGTCAAGCCACGTCGCGTCTGCCAGGTTCACGGCACATCGGAAGCCCGAGTTGTGCGGGCGGTTCAGTGCCAGCAGACCGGTGCGGAACTCGGCCGTCGCCTGGGTCTCGAAGTAGGTATCGAAGGCACCGCCGCGAAGAGACTTCATCGCCATCTCGCCGATCACCTCATGGCCCGCCCCATCGCGGATGAAGAAGTCCGAGTCGACCCACTCCCAGACGTTACCCACCAGCTGGCAGATTCCGTTGGGGGCGGCACCGTTTCGGAAGTCCGTTACCGCGGCGGTGTCGTTCACGCCCGTGGCCCACACATTGCACCGCGACGAATCCATCGCGTCTCCCCAGGGGAAACGCCGCATCAGGTCGGCGGCACTCTTGATCCGCCAACTGGCTGCCACCTGCCACTCCGCTTCGGTGGGCAGGCGCATCCCGGCCCAACGGGCGAAGGCTTGGGCTTCATACCAGCAGACGCCGACCACCGGATGATGGCTGCGGCGTACGTCGTGACGCCCATCCCGCCAGTATCGCGGACCCGGTGCGCCGGTCAGGTCTTGAAACTCGATCAGGGTAGGCCAAACGTCCTCCGGCCAGAACTCCAGCTCATCGTACCCCCCGTCGTCCACAAAATGCTGAAATCGGGCGTGGGTAACGGGATGGATTTCCAGCAGATACGATTCGACGCTGACCTCGGTTTCCGATCCGTCGGGACCGTCGACCAAGGTTTCGCCAAGCGCCGCATATCCTTGGGGAACCAGCGCCAGCTGATCTTCCAATCGGGCCGCCGATCGGACGAATAGATCGGAGGATGGGTCACTGGTCGAGTGGTCGCGCTCCCGAAAAAGAATGGCGTCCCGCTGTTGAAGCCAGGCTTGCTCCAACGGATTGTCGGTCGAGTCGACAGTCGGGGCCGGCTGATAGTCACCTGCACCCGAGCCGAACGGTGAACCGCCCGCATCTTGTTGCGCGCTCTTCTTGCCCGTCTTCTTCCAGGAGCGGGAGAACAGTTTTAGGCCCATTTGCAATGGCTCCAACTACAACAGCGGCACCGACCTAGCCGCGCTCGGACGGGTGGCCATACATTAGATACCCAGAGCGCGCCGTTTCGCGTCGCGCCTCAGCTTACGAAATCGCTTCTTGGCTGTGCTGTCCGCGTCCTCAGCCGCCGCCGCGGGCGGATCCGCACCGGCTTTCGATGGCTGGGGTCCGGTTTGCCCGACGCGTTCGACGGTCGTCCCGGTGTCGATACCGAGGCGGGCGGCCAACTCGCTACGATCTCGGGCGACTTCTTCTCGCTCGCGGTCGAGCTGCTGCTGGATGGTACGCAGGTCCGTCTTGGAGTTTTCCAGGGCGTCGGTTTGGGCTCGAAGCGACTCCCGCATGCCGTTGAGTTCTTCAACCTGCTGCTCCAGCTCGCCCCGCTGAGTCTCGAGATCGGAGGTGGTCGAGATCAGCTCAGTTTCGCGGCGTCGGAGTTCAGATTCGCGTTGGTCAAACGCCTCGCGTGCGCGGGCAAACGAGTCCTGTTCCTTCACCAGTCCGCCCTTGGCTTGCTCGAGGGCGCTGCGCTGTTGCTCGAGTTCGCCGGCTTCGCCTTGCAGGCGCTGCTCGCGTTCACTCAGTTCGGAATCGAGATCGCCGAGCTCAGCCTCTCGTCGCACCAGGTGAGTGCTTCGCTCGTCGAGCTCTGCGGCGGATGCGCGATGCGACTCCAACGCTGCCGCCATCTCCTTCGACCGAGATTCCAACGTTGCGCTCTGTTCGTCGAGTTCGGCGTTACGTCCTGCCAGAGCTTGTTGTTGCTCCTCGAGTCGTTGATTGACCGACTCCAGCTCCTGCGTGCGGCCGACATGTTGCGTGCCCAGTTCCTCGAGCTCGGCCTCCCGAGCAGTCACGCCGGCCTCGCGCTCGTGTAATGCCGAGACGGACTCGTCGTACTGGGCTCGCGCTTGATCCAAGCCGGCTTGTTGGTCGGTGAGTTCCTGACGAGTGCGCTCGCTCGATTCGGTCAGTTCCGTCTGCTGGGCGCTTAGCCAATGCTGCCGAGTGTCCAACAGATGGTTCTGCTCCTTGATGTTGTTGCGTTCCACCTCCACCTGGTGGGCTTGCACACCGAGTCGATCAGCCTCGCCTCGAATCGCCACCTGAACACCTCGAAGTGAATCCCGAAGCGCATGGGTGGCCACAGATAGCTCCTGGTCAGAGGCGAGGTGGCTATCGGGCGACTCGTGATTCGTATTGCAGGTTGACTTCGTCATTTCCAAGGCTCTGCCGCAACCGACGCCCTGGGGCGAAATACGGCGCAGGCTGCAAGGGTTCGTCGGAGATAACGCGGCGCAACTTTTAACATCGCCGCCGCCACGGGGTTCGACCACCGACTCATCGGGTGAGTCGTGATTCTCGGTCCGCAAGAATGACTATCGGACCGGGCGCCGGGCTGAACTGACGGGCCATCGTTATCCAGACGTGGAACCGCCCGCCGTCATCGCGGTCCAGCCTCCAGGCTGCCGATACACCGGTGCTGGTTTCGACGAATGGTATGTTTCCAGCGCTTTCGACCGAGTCGAGGATGCTCCTAGGGGCCCGGCGCGCCGGGCGATTCCGCGGTCCGTCTCGAGACCCTAAGATCACAGTTCGCCCCGCAGGTCGATGAATCGACTCCGGGGCGACGGGCGGTATTGGCGTACATGGCAGCTTCATCCGTATGCAAGTACGACCTCAAGACCGCGATCCCGCGGACGTGGCCCAAGCTGCAGCTAGCGCGTGCGGCGGGCGGTAAGCGCTCCAAGCCGAAGACCGTGGGTCAACGGCTGGTGCGCGTTGGATCCGCCCCGAACATGGAGGTGCGGATTCAGAATGAAGACGTCAGCCCACTCCACGCCTTGCTGATTACCACCGAGCGCAAGGTGTGGATCCTCGATCTGAGCCAGGGGGGGACGACCCGCCGCAATGGCGAACCCGTCGGGCGGGCTACGCTTGCCGACGGAGATACCCTCCAGTTCGGATCCGTCGAAGTCACCGTCACCCTGCGAGCCGGCCGGCACGACGAGGCGCCGCCGGTCACCACGCAGCCGACGCTCACTGATCCGGAGACCGGCTGGGCGGCCTCGCTCGACGGGGACGTGATTCTCATCGGCTCCGATGCACGGGCCGACGTCCAACTGGCTGACGAGCAGGTGCTCCCCTTGCACGCCGTAGTCGTACGATATCAGGACGGCCATGCCCTGTTCACCATCGATGCCGAGCAGACGGTCGACATCAACGACGTTCCCGTTCACTCGGGCATGATCAAGCCGGGTGATCGAGTGCGGCTCGGCCAACAGGAACTGGTCGTGGCGGAGACTGCGATCGCCCCGGACGATGGCCCTGGTGACTGCGAGGGCATCTCGACGCAACTTACCGATGCCCTGGCTGATGTAGCGAACCGCATTGAAGGCTTCGAGCGGCAATACCGCCTCGCCTTGGGGGCCCTAGACGCGAAGCGTGAGGAACTGGCCACCGAATGCCGCGCCTTCGACGCCCGGGGGCAGGAGTTCGACCACGATAAGCGACGTCTTGTCGAGCGATCCAATGAACTTCAGCGAACACAGGAGGAATTGGAGAGCCGAACGAAGGAGCTTGACCAGCGACTGGTCGCGTTCAACGCCCAGGAGAACGACCTGCGCGACGCGCTTCGGGCTACGGAACACGATCTCACTCGTCGGCAAAGCGAGGTCGAGGCCCAGGAGAAGCTCCTCGAACAGCGCGCCCAGGAACTAACGGAGATGCAGCAGACGCTGCGTGCCCTCGGCGATCAATTGGCCGCCGATCGCGCCGCGATCGAAACCGAGCGCAAAGAGCAGCAAGTCCACTGGGATGATCGCCGGCGCGAGTTGGAAACCCAGCGCCAGGCGCTGGGCGACCAACACCGAAGCCTCGCCGATCGGGAGCAACTCGCCCAACGACACGAGGCTGACCTCGAACAGTCCTCCGTGGAACTGGACCGTCGGGCCGCCGAGTGTGAATCCTCACTGCACGATGTCACGAAACAAGCTAAACACGTTGAACAGCGTAGCGCCCAAATCGAAACCCGGGCCGGCGAGCTTCAGGGCCAGAAGGATCGCCTGGCCGCTGAGCGGAGTGCCCTCGAGGAGCTCCGCGCCCAACTGGAGTCGGATCAAGCAGCCACGCAAGAGCAAATGGACCAACGTGGAGCCGACTTCGCCGCCCAGTACGCCGAATTGCAAGCGGCCCGCGAGCAGCTCAAGGACGAGCGAGCCGAACATGAGCAACAGTCGCAAGCCTTGACTCGGCAGCTCGCTGAATTGAACGACCGCGCGGCCCAGCTCGACACCCAGCGCGTGCAACTGGAAACTCGTGAATCGGAACTGACCTCCCGGCACGAGGATTTGGTCGCTCGCGGTCATGAACTGGAAGCACAGTCGGAGAAGGTCGCAGGGATCCAGGTGGAAGTCGATTCGGCTCGCGGTGAGCTGGATCGTCGCGACAAGCAGCTCCGCGATCAAGAAGATTCTCTGGTTACACAGGTCCGCGAGCTACAGGAGAAACGCGATCGGGAACGCGCCGCGAGCGACCAGCAGGGTCGCGAACTCGACGAACGACGGTCCGCCCTCGATGCTCAGGAACGCGCCTGCGCGGAGCGGGTGGAGGAGCTTGCTGCCCAAGAGGCTCGAATCGCCCAGGATCGCGAGGCCTTCAACCAGCGGCAGTCCGACACCGAAGCCCGCGAGCACGCCTTGGCTGATCGAGAGGCGCATCTGGCCGAACGAGAAGCCGGCCTGGCCGAACGAATCGGCGAGCTTGAAACACGCGAGCAACTGGTCAAGGGCGTCGATGTCGATCTGGACTCGCGCGAGGCGCAACTGCTGCAAGCTGAGGCAAAGTGGCGCCAAGCACACGAGAAACTGCAAGCCCAGCGCGCCGAACTCGAAACTCGCAGCGAGCGCATGAGCCAGGCAGAAGCCGAAACTCGATCCGCCGAGCAATCCATCAGCACACGCCGGGCCGAGTGCGAAGCTCAGGAACGAATGGTGGCCGACCGATCGCGCGAGACACACGAACTACAGGACACGGTCCGTGAAGTCAGCCGGCAGATGGCCGAGGAGCGAGCCGCCCTCGATAATGAGCGCCAGCAGCAGCGTGGCGAAGCCGACGCCGCCCGCGAGCAGATCAGATCGTGCAGCGAAGAGCTCGACGAGCGCAGCCGGATCGCGGCCGAGAACGAAGCGACCCTGGCCCGTCGTAAGCAGGAATCGGATGCGGCGCTGCGGAAGCTCGCCCAGCAAAAAACCGAGGTGGAGACCCTCCAAACCGAATCCACCACCCAGGCTGGCTCAATCGAGAAGGTTCAGGCCGAACTCGATGCCACCCGGTTTGAACTCGAATCGCGTAGCACGCAGCTCGACCAGCGCGAGCAGCAACTCGACGAACAGGGCAAGACTCTCGACGCCCGTCAGGTGGACTCAGCCACCCGGAGCGGCTCCATCGAAGAGGGTCGAGCCGCGCTGGAAACAGGTTGGGCTGAGCTCAAACAAGACACCAAGGCCCTGGACGACCGCGAGCAACAAGTAACGCAGGAACGTAAGGCCATCGACGATCTTCGGGCCGACCTCGAAGCCGAACGGAAGTCCACTGCCTCTGAGGCCAACAAGCTCAATTCGGTCCATGACCAGCAACGGTCCGAGATCGATCAGGCCAGCGCCCAACTAGCCGCCGATCGAGCCGAACTGGAAACGCAACACAACGAATCGCAGCAGCAGCGTGAAGAGCTGCAGCAAAATGTCGCCAAGTTCACCGAGCTCAGAGAGCAGCAGAACGACGCGGAATCCTGTTTGGCCGAGAAACGCGCCGAATCCCAAAGCCATCAGGAAGAGCTGAAGCGTCAAAACGACGAACTGGCCCTCCTGGCGGGGGATCTCGAACAACGCAACGCAGGATTCGCTCAGCGCGAAACAACTCTGCAACAACGGGAGGATCAGCTCGCCGAGCGTGAAGAAGCGCTGCGCCAAATGGAGGCCCAGGTCGCCGAGGCCCACGCCGGGGCGACTGCACCTTCGAGCACGCCTGCCGAAGAGTGTCACCCGCCGGCTCCTCCTACATTGGAGACGCCGGCCGCTCAGCCGACGTCGTCCGACTCCGACGACGAACCTCGATCGCACGTTGTTGAAACGACCACGCAGGAGTCTGCTGCAGTCAAACCGCTCTCGGCCGATCCAGTCGCGGCGAGGGCGATTGAGACTGAGGTTCCAGATGCAACCCCAGCCCCATCGACCAACGAATCCGATTCCCGTGAGCCTGGTGACGATGGCCCGGATCAGCGCACTTCAACCGACGAGGATGCACCTCAGACACGAAACGGACGCGGCGAGGATGAGTCGCTCCTGGCTACTCTGGACGGGGTTACGCTACAGAGATTCCGCACGCTCCGACGTCTGATCGGAAAGGGCCCGACCACGGCGGAGCTGTTGGAGCGGGTCAACTCCCGCTCGTCCAAGGGTGAGACTTCTTCCAAGCGTTCGTGGTGGAAGCGCGGCTAGCAGGTCGTTGAGGAACCCAGCCTGACTGTGGGACCGACTTTCCAGTCGGTCGTCATGCCGAGAAACGCACGCCTGACGGACTGAACCGTCCGTCCCACAAGCGCTGACGGACTAAACACCCATCTCATAAGCTCTTTCAACCGGCTGCTAGCCATTCGCCGCCGCCTCCTGCCTCCCAGCCAGCTTCCGCCAGTCCTCTTCTGATACTGGCTGCGAAATAGCGTCCGAACGGAGCGCCACAGCGTACGCCTGTCCGGCCTTGAATAGATAGATGGCGTGCGGGTATCATGCAGCCATAGGTCAGCAATCCACCGGCCGTAGCGTCGTGGAATAGCGATGGGGGTTTGTCTTCTGCTTGGAGGCCAAGACATGTCTAGTTTACGAAGTTGGACGTGGCGATCGATTGGATGTCTGGGTCTGGTGGCTTGCTTCGCGGGATCCGTTTTGGGCGCCGGCCCCGTAGGGGCCATCGTCGGTACCGTCCTAGGCGAGTCCGACGGCAACGAACCGATCCCCGTTCCCGGCGCCGCCGTCTGGCTGTTTCAAGAAGAGAGATCGGGGCAGGAGTTCTTCGCCGAAACAGGCACCAATGACAAGGGGTTCTATGCGTTCGAGTCCTTGCCGCGCGGCCAGTATCTCCTGGTAGTCTCGGCCGACGGGTTTTTCCCCGCCGCCGCCGAAGCAGGCGTGAGGCCGGAGTCCGAGGTGCATCGCGACTTCCTGCTCGTTCAAGTTTCGTCGCCGGCGATTGGAGCTTGTTGCCTGGGCGAACCCAACGGCGAACCGTTCTGCGCCATGCTGAGCCACGACGAGTGCGCAGCCGAGGGCGGCGACTACTTCGGCGACGACAGCACGTGCGATGATCCCGACTTGCCCTGCCACAATGCTCCGCCCCCCGGCGAGGGCGCATGCTGTTTGACCAGCAACGACGGAGAGCAGTTCTGCCTGATGCTGACAGGCGAACACTGCGAGGCCGAGGGCGGCGACTATCAAGGCGACGACAGCTCCTGCAAGAATACCGACTGCCCGCCCCCGCCACTGGGCAAAGGGGCATGCTGCCTGACCAACGATGACGGGCAACCGTTCTGCCTGATCCTGACGGGCAAGCACTGTGAGGCTGAGGGTGGGGAGTACCAGGGCAACGGGACCGAATGCCACGACGATTCGTGCCTGGATCATCCGGTGGAAGGTGCCTGCTGTCTGAACGACGGGTGTCACATCCTGACCGGTGAAAGCTGTGAGCTGGAAGGCGGCGAGTTCCTCGGCGGCGGTACCGAATGCACCGACGATGCCTGCGTTGACCATCCGCTGGAAGGCGCCTGCTGTTTGCCCGATGGATGTCACATCCTGACCGGTGAAAGCTGTGAGCTGGAAGGCGGCGAGTTCCTCGGCGGCGGCACCGAATGTACCGATCATGCGTGTACCGACCAGCCGCTGGAGGGGGCATGCTGCCTGACCAACGATGACGGGACGCAGTTCTGCCTGATGCTGACGGGCGAGCACTGCGACGCCGAGGGCGGCGACTATCAAGGCGACGACAGCTCCTGCAAGAACACGGAGTGCCTACCTCCGCCACACATCGGGGCCTGCTGTCTGGGCGAACCCAACGGCGAGCCGTTCTGCGCCATGCTGAGCCACGATAACTGTGCAGCCGAGGGCGGCGACTACTTCGGAGACGGCAGCACGTGCGACGATCCTGACGTTCCCTGCCACAATCCTCCGCCGCCTGAAGAAGGGGCCTGCTGCCTGACCAACCATGACGGAATGCCCTTCTGCCTGATGCTGACGGGTGAACACTGCCAGGCCGAGGACGGCGACTATCAAGGCGACGGATCTTCGTGCGACGATCCGGGGAACCCGTGTTAGCTCGGTAGGTCGGGCTCTGCCCGACGGAGCGTCAACCACGTGGGCGATGTCGGGCAAAGCCCGACCTACGGGTTAGCCGGAATCTCGAGCGGCGGGCGATCAGTCTTTGCGCGTATCCAATTCAGGGCCCGGTGGACCGGTCCGCGCCGGATGAGCCACCGCTGGATGGCGAACTTGCCGGGGAAGTCCATGAGCATCAGGCCGATCACGACTGTCACCACTCCCTGTCCCGGCAGCACCAGCATCCCCACGCCGGCCAAAACAAATGCCACGCCGAAAACGTTCTTGGCCGTTAGTATCGAAATCCGGATGATAGGGTGGCGACGCTTCCACGCGGTGGGATGACGCGTCCGGCCGGTGAAATAGTCCGCAGGAATCCGAACCGCCAGGATAGGGATGACGATCAACGAGCCGACGAAGCTGATCACCGATAGCACCGCCAGCCACCAGAGCAAGGTGTCGTGCGAACTGATCCAGTCAAGCATGATGCCTCACGGTGATCAATTCGGGCTTTGATCGGACGTATTTGGAAGGGTGATAGGATCCGCCTCGACGGGGCGCGTTAAGAACTCGCACGGAGTCGATGCCGTGAACTGCGAGCTGGCCGTGTTCGCGGGCGCGCTGATGGTCGCCGGGCCGTGGGGTCTACCCTGGACGACTCAATCGGCAATTGTCAATCGGCAAGCGACAATACCCTTGGCCCCTCGACCCCTCGACCCCTTCTTGCTCATTCACATGTCCCGAACCGGGCCAGGACGAACCCGCTGTCCAGCGGATCGACGAGCCCGTCGTCGTTCATGTCCGCGGTGTCGCAATCCGGATCGCCGGTGCCGACCGGGCAGCCGAATCGGGCTAACACGAATCCCGCATCGAGCGGGTCCACCGTGCCGTCGCCGTTGGCGTCGCCTTCGCACACCACCTCAATCCCAGTGCCCTCAACCAGAGTCACCATCTGGTCGGCGGCGAAGGTGCCGAAGTCCTCAACCAGCCCGGAGGGCCAGTGAACCTGCAGGTCGGCGTCGTCTTGCAAGCCGAGCCCGAAGGTCAGCCACGGGCTGTTGCCCGACGCGAAACTGGTACCCGCAAAGACCTGTTTCGTCTGCACCACCTCGCGTTCGGTGCAGGCCCGCACTACGGCGCCCACCCCATCTCGATTGGAGGTGGTTCCCTGGAGCCGGACCGTCAACCAGTGGTTGGAGTTACCCTCATTCTGCAGCAGCACGGGGTGACCATCGCCACTGATGGGTTGCCCGAACAGGTTGATCGAGTCGTGCTCGGTCTTGCAGATAAACACGTCCGGGAAGCCGTTGGCGTCATAGTCGGCGACGGCCAATCCCGAGGTAAACTGGTCCCAGAGGTCGAAGCTCTGGTCGGCGCTCATCACGCCGGTGCCGTCGTTTAGGTACAGCCGCCCCGGACTGGCCACCGGGGATCCAACGACGCCGAACATCGGCGGGAAGGATCCGACGGCGAACAGATCGTCATCGCCGTCGTTATCGAAGTCGGCGAAGCTCGCACCCCAGCCCCACTCGAAGCCGCCCAGTCCGTGGGTGTAGGTGCCGTCGATGAAGGTTCCGTCGCCATTGTTCACGAACAACACCTGTTCCGGAAGAATGTCCCCGCCTGGATCGCTGCTAAAGAAGATGCCCAGTCCGGTAGCGAACGCATCGAGGTCGCCGTCGTTGTCAATGTCGGTCATGGTAAGCGCCATCGGAAAGCCCGGGCGGACGTTGAGGCCGGCTTCGTCAGCCAGGTCGGTGAAGGTCCCGTCGCCGTTGTTGTGCCACAGCTCCCATGGTCCGGGGATCGGGGTCACTTCCGGCACCTCGGGAGGAAACAGCAGGTTGTTGCAGTTGCCCACCAGGATGTCCTGCCAACCGTCGCCATCGAGATCGGTGAAGTTGACCACGCACGCCCCGGACGGCGTGTAGTCGGGCCCGGCGATGCCGGCGTCGACACTGATATCGGTGAACGTGAGGTCGCCGTTGTTGCGATAGAGGACCGAAGGCTCGAGCCCGGTGACGAAGCTGCCGGGGTTGGCGATGAAGAGGTCGAGGTCGCCGTCGTTGTCGATGTCGCCGAACGCGGCCATCATGGCTGGATGGGGCTCACCGATACCGGCGCTGTCGGTGATGTCCTCGAAGGTGCCGTCGCCCATGTTGTGGAAGAGCAGGTTGGGTCCGGCGAAGAAGTCAGGACCACCGATGCCGCCAGCCCCGGTGACGAAGAGGTCGGGAAAGCCGTCGTTGTCGATGTCCGCGGCCACCGCCCCCGAGCCGCCCGAGCCATCGAGGATTCCCGCATCATCAGCCACATCGGTAAAGGACTTGCCGTCGTTTCGGTAGAGCGCGTTGGCGAAACCGGGGGTGCCCGGGATGAACAGGTCGAGGTCATCGTCGCCATCGTAGTCCAGCCACGCGGCCCCGTAGAGTCCCTCGCTCAAGAAGTGCGGCAGGCGCTCGAAGTCCAGGGCACTGGAAGCGTCGTCAAACACGATTGAACCATCAGCCCTGGCCACTGTGAGAAGCGCGTTACCGGCCCCGAGAAAGACCGTAGCGACCCCGAGAAACACAAATCCAATTCGGTTCGACATAAGATTATCTCCAACTCGTTGCCTTGAACCGGGCCGCGGAGCCTACGCCGGACGCCTCAATCGGCACTCCGTCCCAGCGCGACGGGAACAACAATCCGGGGCGGATCCCTATTCGCACGGCCCAAACCGGGCCAGCACGAACCCGCTGTCCAGCGGATCGACGAGGCCGTCGCCGTTCATGTCGGCGATGTCGCAGTCAGGATCGCCCGTGCCCACTGGGCAGCCGAAACGAGCGAGCACGAAACCAGCATCGAGTGGATCAACTAGGCCGTCGCCGTTTGCATCGCCCTCGCAGATGGCGCCACACTGATTCAGCAGTACAGAGATGGTGCTGACCTTGACGTTCCCCACGGCCAGGTCCGCGTATCCCGCCCCGTCCAAGTCGCCGATGGACACGCCCTGGGGTTCAACCCCCACGTCGTAGAGCAAGCTGGCCGCGAAGGTGCCGTCGCCGTTGTTCAGCAACACGGAGACGTCGTTGCCCCAATAGTTCGGCGCAGCTAGGTCCAGATCTCCGTCTCCGTCCAGATCGCCGATGGACACGCGTATTGGGTAACTCCCCGCGCCGTAGAACGCCTCGGCTGCGAAGGAGCCGTCACCGTTGTTCAACAGCACCGAGATGTTTGAGCCACCGTAGTTCGCAACGGCGAGGTCGGAATCACCATCCCCGTCCAGATCGCCGATGGCGACGGAGCTGGGACCGGTCCCTGCACCGAAGGGCACAGCGGTGGCGAACGTGCCGTCACCGTTGTTCAGTAGCAAGGATAGGCCGTTGGCGTAGTCGAAGTCGGAGTCGCCCTGGTTCGCCACAACCAGGTCTGCATCCCCATCCCCGTCGAGATCACCGATGGTCGCGGTCACGGGAGTATTCCCCGCGTCGTACGTCACATCGGCTGCGAAGGTCCCGTCG
>JADFPW010000361.1 GCA_022562105.1 Planctomycetota bacterium | reverse complement strand
GAAATCGCCGTGGGGGAAAGGGGGCTTTCTGCGCCGACCACGGTGGACCATACCGCCAATCCGACGATCGTCGCACACTACACCGACTGGCAACGCTCACGTCGCCTCATGAAATATGCGGGCTAGCAGGTTCCCCGCATATTCCTCAAAGCAGCGCCGCTCTACGGAAGCTGTCGAAGAGTTTCTTGCGATCGTTTTCGGTTTGGTAGCGGGCATCAAGGGATTCGCGACCTCACCAACGGAACCGGTGTTCATCGCGGTTGGCGGCGGGCTGCTGCTACTCGCACTCCTCTCGGAAGTGTTGCGGCGACTCGCAGCGGCCAGAGAGCGCAGACTACTCGGTTGCTGTCCTGCCTGCGCCTACAACCTTACCGGCAACGTCTCGGGGCGGTGTCCGGAATGTGGGAAGGAGACTGAGTCGGTAGATTCGCTAGAATAGAGCAATGTTCCGTCTCTCCCGCATCCGTCGCATCGCCAAGTGGACCGGGGCAGTACTGTGCGTGGTGCTACTGGCGGAGTGGGCGGTGAACACACGGTACGCTGTACGATATGCCTCGGGGCGACTCGCCGTCTCCGTAGGCTGGGGACACACTTTCTTTACTTATCGCAGAATCGGGCCCTACCGAGACGCTCCCGGTTTTACATTCCTTCGAGTGGGCCCTTCGCCCCCGCTTGAGTTACCCCACTTCGTTCAGTTGCCCTCGGTTACCGTGGGTGGTCTGCCCAATTGGATTCCAAGCGTTTTTCTGGCCCTCCCTACCGCCTACCTTTTCTACTTCTTCCGCGACCGTCGTTATCCACGCGGGCATTGTCAGCGGTGTGGGTATGATCTGACGGGGAATGTGTCGGGGGTGTGCCCGGAATGCGGGAGGGCAACATGATTCGCAGGGGCCGGGTGGCCCATCTCTTTAGAGGTGGGGGACTCGAATGGGAATACGATTGATGTCCCCCACGGCTAAAGCCATGGGCCACCCAGTCAGTCCCACAGACGCCTCAGCGGGCGGCGGTGATGTCGGTCGGCCAGGCGGCTAGCGAGTGGTGTAGGGTCATGATGCCGAATGCCGCGCCGTAGGGGCGATCGTAACGGTGCATGTCGTAATCCCACATCGAACCGTCCTTCTGTTGCATCTTCAGAATCTCGTGCTGCAACTTGGGCCAGAACTCGGCCTGGGCTTCGGCGGATAGTCGGTCG
The DNA here is from genome assembly GCA_022562105.1 of Planctomycetota bacterium. GTDB lineage: Bacteria > Planctomycetota > Phycisphaerae > UBA1845 > UBA1845 > JADFPW01. Next base: position 3,262 of record JADFPW010000361.1, on the reverse strand, counting down.
ATCACCAACGCCGCGTAATAGTGGCCGAACAGGTAAAAGTACCCGGAGTTCTGGTAGTAGGACTCGTGCGGGACCGGCTTGAGCACGGCCATGTCCAGAAAGCGGTGCTCGCGGAAGAAATGCCCCAGACCGGTCTCCAGTTGTTCGACCGGAACGTCCTTCCCACCCGACAACAGGGCCGCCTGACACACCTCGATGCGGGACAGCGAGCCCTTGATTTCGTTGATACGTTCCAAGCGTACCGAGGGGATGGGGACGATACTGTAGGCGTATGCGCCGTTGGGCAGTCGGCAGCGTTCGACGGCCCGCACGGCTCGGTCGAACATTGCTTGATCGATGTCGAAGCCTTGCTGTTGGACGCGATCCAAGGCGACGATCGCCGCCCCGGTCATGAAGCTGGTTCCCCACTGTGGGCGACGGGTCCGCGGTTGGCCGAACTCCAGATATCCCCAGCCGCCGTGCAGCGATTGGAATCGGGCCAGATCGGCGAGGTACTTGGGGATCGCGTCGGTAATACCCGGCCGCAACTTCGACACGCCGTTGCGCGAATGATCGAACGCCGCCGCCAGACCCTGCAGGCCGTAGATGTAGGCCCAGTTGTTCATCGTATCCCATTCGTTCGGACGGCGGACGTCGGCGTTTTCGATCAGGTAGCGCACGCCGCGATCGGCGGCTTCCAGGGCGACGTCGGCGGTGGCGGTCTGGTAGAGCGCGGCGCAGCATAAACCGGTGGTACCTACCTTCCACGCCCGATGCGATTCCGGGTTGGGCCAGGTCGATCCGCTCCAGGTGGTGATCGAATCCTGAGGTCCGCCCCAGGAGCCGTCGGGGTTCTGGTCCTGCACGAGGAAATCGATTCCGCGCTGGATGGCGGTGCGAACCTGTTCAGCCGTCGCCGGGGCTGGTGGCTCGGCGCCGGCGAGCGCATCTGCACTGCCGCTAAAAAGAAGAAGGACGATGAGAGTCAATCGGATCATTTCTTCGTCTCGCTCATTTCCTCTTCGTGCTCTTGCCGGTTGCGCTGCATCTCTTCCTTGAGCGATTCGATCTCCACGCCGACCTTGACGATTTCGGCTTCTGCGCTCATCAGGCTGATGCGCTTGTCAACCTTGGACGCTTCGGCCTCACGGCGAGCCTTGTCCAACGCAAGCTCCTTCTGTCGGACTTTCTGCTCGCGTTCGGCCAATTCCAGCGGGATGGTTTTTTCAGTGAGGATGGCGTGGTCCTCGTGGCGCAGCTCCAGGTCGCGATGCGAACGTTCAAGCCGCCGGCGGCTGCGATCCAGGACGATCTCCTTGGTCTGGTCGGCGAAGTCTTCCTCGGCGTACATGAGTTCCAATTGGTGGAGCTCGTCTTCGGAATCCTTGACCCGATCTTGGGCTTGGGTCAGTCGAAGCTCGGCCCAGGCTATGCGGTTGGGCACCTCCCGATCGCGGAACTTATTCATGCCCGCGGTTTCCAGGGCCAACTCCTGCTCCGCCCGGGCCAGGGCCGTCTTTTGGTCGGTGGCAGCGTGGGCTTCGGACATGCGGGCCTTGGCCAATTTTTCGCCGGCGATGTCCTGGTCACGTTCCAGCTTGGCCAGCTTGCGGACGTTCTTGGTCGCCTCGATCTGATACTTCTCTTCCTCGTCGCCGGCGTTGTCATCCGAATCCGACTCCGCGTCGGCCTCGCCGGACGCGTCCGCATGCTTCTCGCTCGCGACCGGCGCTGTCCTGTGCCTCGCAGCTCCGCAACCGGCGATACACGCCATCATGCAAATCAGAGGCACGCATCTCCAATACGCTACGGTGGTACTCATCATCATCTTGGGCTCCTCATTACGGCCGGAAGCGTCACGCCGGGCGTCCGAACCGGTCGTACCCTCATCCGACTACCAATCCAACAAATGTCGCTACGTCCGCCCCCTCGCAGTAGAATCCGCGCCGGCTGGTCTAGCTGTAATCCACCCGCCGGGACCGAACTCGGGGCCCATGGTCACGCCAACGACCCGTGCAAGTCAAGCGGTCAGGTGCTGAACGCTGCACAGCGAGGCGCGGGGGCCGGGTGCCCCATCTATCGCCCAGCGATGGGTGGGGGATGGATTCGGTGCCGATGACGGCCAAGTGATCCGTGGCGTGGTCGCGGGCTTTCGTCACCCTTTCCCGACGAAAGAGCGGGGCATCCGGCGCCCCACCTGGCGCCCGGATACACGCGAATCCTGGTAGAATGTTGAGCATGTCCCCTATTCGCGCAAACTTGTCCGCCCACGGAGCCACACGGCGCCTGTAAGGGATATGCATAGTCGCCATAGTGAATGGACTGCCATGCCGCGCTGGTCACGACGCCGTCGCATCGTCAAGTGGACTGCCGCCGTCCTGTGTGTGGCGCTGCTGGCCACGTGGCCACTGAGTTTCGGTTGGGCGCTGCGGTGTCAGTCTTGGCATCTAGGAGCCAATCTTCACAAAGGCGCCTTGATGGTCAGCTACCATCCAGGAGCGACGTACATCACCGCGTGCCGCATCATGCCGTTTCTCGAGCTTCCGGTCGCCCCCGATTGGTTGCCCGGTTATGCAAGATATCCCGGCTTTCCCAGTGCCGTGACCCTATGGATTCCTGTTTGGATATTGCTCGTGGCGGTCGCCCTTCCCACGGCCTACCTCTTCTACCGCGACCGTCGCCCGCCACCCGGTCATTGCCCGTGGTGTAGATATGATCTGACGGGGAACGTCTCTGGCGTCTGCCCTGAATGCGGGAGGGAGGTGTGATCCGCAAGGCGATAATCATTCTGCTGACGACGTTGGCGGTTATGATGGGGGCTGTCTGGGCTTACACTTGGATTATACCTATTCACATTGGTCGAGTGTCGCCAAGCCTCATTCACGTCTGGAATGTACGGTGTGGCGGTTTGTGGCTTGACGCAACATGGAATCCGGCTGCATGGACTACATGGAATGGCCCCGTGACTGAAACGGACTCTCTTTCGCCACTCCTTCGCGTCCTTACAACGACAACGGGAAACGGATACGCCCGATTAGGCCTCTATGTCAACCTCTTGGTCCCGTGTGTATTGTTCGCCACGTATCCCACCATCGCCTTCATCCGCGGCCCCGTCCGCCGCTGGCGCATCAGCGTCACCGACCTGGGCGCTTGGGTACACGGCACATTCGCCGAGCACGTCAGGGCCACCAAGGACCCCGAGGCCCCCCTGGTGTGCAGTGACCAGTGCCGCTTCTGCCCGGCCAAGCTCCGCTGCCCCGCGGTAAGAGAGGAGTTCGACGAC
>JADFPW010000360.1 GCA_022562105.1 Planctomycetota bacterium | reverse complement strand
TGAGTTCTCCAAAACCCTATCATACAAGGTCGAGAAGGCCGTCTCTATGCGCAAACCACCTCACACTCGTGAATTATCCAGGCTAGACTGCCAGACCGTGCCACCCCGGACTGGGCCTCGGCCTCGTCGGGGTGTGGCCAGGCTGGCGTCCAAGGCGGCCGAGATGGGCTTTGGACCGGGTCCAGATGGCCATCGGACCTACCCGAACATTTTTCTAACATTGGGCTTGCCATGGGGGTGGGGATCGGGTATCTAGTACCCGTATGGAACCCGAACGGAGGTGTGACTCGTGTCCCTGCTAGTGACCGGCAGCATCGGGATCGACACCGTGCAAACGCCGCATGGATCGGTCGAGGGCGTGCTCGGCGGCTCGGCAGTCTATTTCTCGTTCGCCGCCGCACCGTTCACGCCTGTGCGCCTGGTGGCTACCGTGGGGGAAGATTTTCCAGATGAGTTCCGGCAGGTACTGGCGAAGCGGGGCATCGATCTGGCCGGCTTGGAGACCCGGGTCGGCAGCAAGACGTTCCGATGGTCGGGTCGCTACGAGGGCGACATGAACGCCGCCGAGACGGTGGACGTCTCGCTGAACGTGCTGGCTGAGGCCGCTCCGAATGTGCCCGAGGCGTTCGCCGACAGTCGCGTGGTTTTCCTGGCCAATACGCATCCTACGCTGCAGCGCGAGTTGCTCGCCCAGATCCGAACGCCGCAGTTGACCGTCTGCGACACGATGAACCTCTGGATCGAGAACGAACGGGAGGCGTTGCTAGCCACGCTGGCGGCTGTGGACGGGATCATCATCAACGACGGCGAGGCCCGTCAACTGACCGGCCAGATGAACCTGATCGACGCCGCCCGGGCCATCCGCGATTTCGGACCGCGCTTCGTGGTCATCAAGAAAGGTGAGCACGGCGCCCTCCTGGCGACAGAGGACGAGATTACGGTGATACCGGCTCGCCCTACGGCTGATGTGCGCGATCCCACTGGGGCAGGTGACAGCTTTGCGGGCGGAATGTTGGGGTACCTGGCGGCCGAGGGATGCTACGACGGCCAGACCCTGCGTCGGGCCTTGCTTCGCGGGACGGTGACGGCTTCATTTGCCATCGAACGCTTCTCGCTAAACGGCCTACGCGACCGAACGAAGGCGGACATCGATGAGCGGGTCGCGGCCCTGAGTCGGATGCTGAGCATCAACTAGTGGGCCTTGGCAGGACTTGACGGATTCAGGGGAAAACGCGATTGGCGGAAACGGGGAACACGAGCGCGTTGCGGTTGTTCGTCGCCATTGAGCTGAACGAGCGAATCAGGGCCGCGATGGGGGCTGTCCGGCGACGTCTCGCTGAGTTTGACCGGATGGTGCGATGGACCAAACCGGAGCAGATGCACCTGACGCTCAAGTTCCTCGGGCCGTGCGAGGATGATCGCATGGCGGAGATTCACGAAGCCTGCGACCGCGTGGCCCAGGCGAGCGGCCCGCTCGAGCTGAAGCTGAGTGACTGCGGCTGCTTTCCGCCGCATGGACGTGTCCGTGTGATCTGGGTCGGTTTGGACGCCGGCGCCGGCGACGTGGCTGCGTGCGGGGAAAGTTGCGAATCGCGATTTGCGGACCTCGGATTCTCCCGCGAGCAACGGGATTTCTCGCCGCATCTGACGCTGGGCCGCGTTCGTGATGATCGTTCCGACGGCCGGCTGCGAGCGGCGTTGGCTGATGTGGCGGTGAGGCCTGAGCACAAGACCGCGACAGAACTGTTGCTCATGGAATCCGAACTTTCGCCCCCCGGGGCACGATACGCGGTGCTGGGTCGATTTCGATTCGGCAGCGGCGGTTGAGAAATGTGGTCGCGCTGCCGCATTGCAGCGCGAATGTGCATCGTCGAGTCGGCGTGCTGTATGATAGGCGACGAACGATGCGACTGGGGTTCTGCAAACCCCGATGCCAGCAGAAGGGAGCCATCCAATGGCTAAGGAACAGACCACCAATCGAAGTCAGGCACTGGAGCGAGCCCTGCAACAAATCGAGAAGGCCTACGGCAAGGGCTCCATCATGCACATGGATAAGATGGAGACCTCGGTCGAGGGGATCAGCACGGGGGCCCTCTCGCTCGATTTGGCATTGGGCGGCCGGGGATTGCCACGCGGCCGGGTGACCGAGCTTTTTGGTCCCGAGTCGTCGGGCAAGACCACGCTGGCCCTGCACGTCGTGGCCTGTGCCCAGCGTGATGGCGGGGTGGCTGCGGTGGTCGATGCCGAGCACGCCCTGGATCCGACGTGGGCCAAGAAGTGTGGGGTCAACCTGGAGCAACTGCTGGTCAGTCAGCCTGATTCGGGTGAGGAAGCGCTGGAAATCGTCGAGCTGCTCGTTCGTAGCGGATCGGTCGACGTCATCGTGATCGACTCGGTCGCGGCCCTCATTCCCCGGGCCGAGATCGAGGGCAGTATGGGCGATGCCCACGTGGCTCTGCAGGCCCGGCTGATGTCACAGGCTCTGCGCAAGCTCACCGCGGCGATCAGCAAGAGCGGGACCGTGGTCATCTTCATCAACCAGATCCGCATGAGGATCGGCGTCATGTTCGGCAATCCGGAGACCACGCCCGGTGGACGGGCGTTGAAGTTCTACAGCTCGATTCGGCTCGACATTCGGCGGATCTCGTCCATCAAGGTGGGTGACACCGTGGTCGGCAACCACGTGCGGGCCAAGGTGGTCAAGAACAAAGTCGCTGCACCCTTCCGCCAGGCGGAGTTCGACATCATGTTCGACAGTGGGATCAGCCGCGAGGGCGACCTTCTCGATTTGGCCATTGGCGACGAGATCGTCAGCCAGACCGGCGCGTGGTTCAACTTCAAAGACCTTCGATTGGGGCAAGGTCGTGAGAACGTCAAGACGTTCCTGGCTGACAACCCGGATCTGATGGAGGAGATTCAAGTCGCCGTGCTGGCCAAGCGGCAAGCCAAGGCGGAATCCGCCGAAGCGAAGAAGACACCCAAGGCCAAGAAAGCCGTGACCGACAACAGCGCGAAATCAGTCGCCGCACCGGCTCCCGCGAAACGACGCCGGGCCTAATCGCCGTTGGCCGATGAGTGCTTGTGCAGGGGTAGTACCATACCCGTGGTCCGGCGGTTGCTTGGGGCAGCGATTCCCGCACCTGGATCTTCGGCGCGCGAGCTCCGCTTGGGCCGCGTTTAGAGGATCTCCAATACATCCACGTCGAAGGTCAGCGTGGCGTCGGGCGGAATGCTGGGAAGCTGGCCCACCGAGCCGTAGGCTAGCTCGGGTGGAATGACCAGGCGGCGGCTTCCGCCGACTCGCATGCCGGTCATTCCATCGATCCACCCATCGATCAGGAACCCGCGATCCCAGGTCAACTGGATGCTCTCTCCGCTGTCAAAGAGCGTCCCGTCCTCCAGCCAGCCGCTAAAGTTGACCACGATGATATCGCCTTCCTCCAGAAGCTCGCCTTCGCCGGTGGCCAACTCGGCAATAAGCACGCCGGAGGAGGTGGGAATCAGCGGGATGCCGGCCGGCAGCGGGGGAATGCCGTCAGGATCACCTGCATCGTTGTCGTTGACGTTATCCGTGTTGTCAGCGTTGTCGTTCGCTTGATCGTTTTGATTGTCGTCGGTGCTTTCGTTCTCGTTGAAGAACACGATGCCGCTGGTACTGCTAGCCGCCGGGGGGTCGAGCAACTGCTGGAGTTCGATGCATCCGCTCCCGACGATCACCCATCCACCGGCCAGCATCCTCCCCAGCCATAGGGCCGATAGTCGAGGTATGCAACGCAAGGTTCCATTGTTCACCTGAGTGTCTCTCCGATGAGTCGCCACACCGAATCGTGGCCGTGTCAGTGCGAGGCCCGGCCGATGCCGAAGGGCGGAGCCCGTTTCTTCCCCGTACGTTTATAGGCGAGGCGCCCGGCAGGCGTCAACCGGGCCATCGCGAGTAGAGCGGGAGCAAGCGCGTCGCGCGCCGCACCGTTTGCCGAATTGCCCGCAATCTCGGCGGCTGGGCGCCTGATACACTGGAGCGTTGCCCACCAAACGTCGGAATCGCCTTGCTTATCGAACGCTGATTGCAGGGCGCGTGGAGGCGACGCGAAAGGCAAACCCCGCCCGCTCGCTACCCGATCAAGCAGGGGGTCGACGAGGGGCCCGTGACGCAATCGGCGGGTTCAGCGTTCAGCTTTGTAGCGTGCAGGGTTTAGCGGTCAGGGTTCAGGGCGTAGGGTTCAGGGTTCAGGGTGTAGGGTTCAGGGTGCAGGGTTCAGGGTTCAGGATGCAACGGTTTGCCCACCCGACATTCGCCCCGGAGGGGCGGCGGAGTGTAGCCACGGGTGGAGCGTCGCCCGCTGCCAAGCGGGCGAAGCGCAACCCGTGGACTCATTCGCACCTCAATAATCCCGCCCCGGAGGGGCGGAGGGAACTTCACCGCGCAAACAAGATGCCAAGGAACATCTTCGAACGTGCT
>JADFPW010000359.1 GCA_022562105.1 Planctomycetota bacterium | reverse complement strand
TCATCGGTGACGGAAATGAGTTGAGGAGGCTCGGTCGTGCTGAGCTGAAAGTCCCGGACCAGCGCGGGCCAGCGGTCGGCGAGCTGCTGCTGGGCACCGCTCCAATCCGTGCTCTGCAACGCGAAGTTGAGCCTGGCCGCCATGGCGGCTTTTTCGGCTCGTGCCTTGTCGGCCTCGGCGCTTAGGTACGGACTCCACCTCCAGGGCAGGAACAGCGTGGCAGCCACGATCAGCAGGACAGCTACGCCGAACAGGAGCTGGCATTTGGTAGCCAACGAGATGTTGAACCAGCGTCTCTTACGCATCGGCCACAGTGTACCGCAAACCCAGGTGGGGTAGAATCCGGGACATGAGCCCGTTGGAGCCCGCGTACCTGAGTCCCGATCTATACGTCGGGATTCTTCCGATCGCGGTGGTGTCCGGCCTTCTGGACGGCCTTGTGGCCGCCCTGCTGGTTCGTCGGCTGGGTGGCGGAAAGGGCGCCGAGCACCGTCGGTGCTGTCGGCTCACCCTGGGACGGTGCGTCACGGCCGGCGCCGGCACCGCCCTGGTCTTCGGGGTCAAGGTGACGATGCTCCAGATGGTCGGGCTGAATCTGTTCGGCGTCATTCACCTGCTGTATGTGGATCTGGCCCTGATCGTGCCCGGTCTGGCGCTTGGTTTACTGGTCTGCTCACGCGTCGCGGGCATGAAATCGAAACTCGCCTTGACGTGGGCGGTGCGCGCACTCGCCGTGGCCTGCCTGGTCGCAGCCCCGATGGCTGGATATGCGACCTATCTTGAACCCTTCAACCTGATCGTCGAGCGGGTGGACGTGCCCCTCTCCGCACACCGCCGCGGAACGCGACCGATCAGCGTAGCCGTCCTGGCTGATCTGCAATTCACGCGTGTCACCGACTTCGAGCGGCGGGTCATCGCCGAGCTCATGGCCCTGGATCCCGACTTGATCCTGCTGCCCGGTGATTTGTTTCAGGGTACTCAGAAGCAGTTTCGAGCCGAACGACCGGCGATCGTCGATCTGCTCAGTACATTGGACGCCCCGGGAGGGGTCTACGCCGTTGACGGCGACGTGGATCGATCGCTCGACCTCACCAGCGTGTATCGTGAGGCTGGAGTACGCTTCCTGGATAACGAAGTCGACCAAGCGACGATCGGCGATCGAGTCGTTCGCATCGCCGGGCTGGCGTCCGAGCTCGCCGACTCGGAGACTCGAGCCTTCGTGCGCCGGTTGGAAGACGACGTCAATGGCGGCGACATTCGCATTCTATTGACCCACCATCCGGACGTGGTGATGGCCCTGACGCCTGACTCGCGCATCGATTTGGTGGTGGCGGGGCATACGCACGGTGGGCAGGTCGTCGTCCCCGGCTTCGGACCGTTGCTGACCTTCTCGGATCTACCGCGCCACGTAGCCGCCGGTGGCCTGCATGACTTTAACGGTCGCCGTGTCTACATCAGCCGAGGCGTCGGCGTAGAACGGGGCCAAGCTCCGCGCATCCGCCTCTTCTGTCCGCCTGAAATCACCCTGCTGACGCTCGGCGATTGACACTCAACCGGGTGCAGCTCCATCACGGCCGTGTGGGGCTTCCCCCTCATGACGACTCAATCGCAAGTTCCAAAGCGGGCGAGGACGAAACCTACATCGAGCGGATCGACGACGCCGTCACCGTTCTGATCGGCAGCGTCACAGGACGGGTCGCCCGTACCTACTGGACACCCGAAGCGGGCCAGTACGAAGCCCGAATCCAGCGGGTCCACGTTGCCGTCCCCGTTGGCGCCACCTTCGCAGAAGGCGAATTCATCGCATCCGATATCCACCTGGCCGTCGAGGATACGGTCCTCGCCGTCGATATCCGTCTCCTTCGCGGACGGTTCGAGATCAGGGTCGCCGGCATCGATGCATGGGGAGGCAGCGGTTAAATGGAGGTTGTCCTCTTCCAACAAGGGGTCGACGTTCAGGTCGTGGCGACCGATCCCGAAGTCGGAGAGGTAGTCGCCGCCCGCGTTGCCGAACACGCAGTTGTAGTCCGCGGTCACATTTTCACTCGCGATCACCATGCCCCAGCGTGCGCCCGAGAAGGCGACGATGTTGCTTAGCAGCACGGCGCTGTCCTGCGAGTAAATACCACCGCCGGAAAAAGGCCCGATGGGGCCCAGGCCGAGCGCCCTGTTGAATACGATGGTGTTGTTTCGGATGGTGCTGTGCTCTCGAGCACGAACACCCCCAGCACCCGCGATGGCGATGTTGGAGGCGATGTAGTTGTTCTTGACCAGGGAATCGTCGCGGGCGTGAACGCCTGAAGCGATCCAGGCGACGTTGTTGGTAATCCAATTATTACTCACCACCACGGTGTTCTTCGCCGTCACCCCTGCCCCTTCCCAGGCGCCGTCGTTGCCGGTGATTACGTTGTGGCTCACCACCGCAGTGCCCGTTGCATACACGCCGGCGGCGCGCTGCGCACTGAACCCCTCCGTGATAGTGAATCCGCTCAGCGTTCCAGCCGAAAGGACAACCACCGTATCCCCGCCACCGCCGTCGATAATGGTGCCAGCTACGATTGTCGGGTCCAACGGATCGGTGCTGTGCACGTTGATGTCCTTGTCGAGGAAGTCAATGTTCTCGACATAGGTGCCCGGATCGACCTCGATCTCGTCGCCGGCGACGGCTGAATCGATGGCCGCTTGTATGGTGAGGTGATCCGTGCCCTGAGTTAGATTGTGAACCGGTTGAGCCAGGACGGCCGATGCACCTGGCCCGCAGACCAGCAAACCAGCCAACCCGATAAACGAGACCGTGACCTGAACAGTTCGTGTCATCGCAATGACTCCACTATGAAGTGAATCCCCATTCCCACCCGGTCAAGAGTGCTGCGTGAAGCTCGCGCGGCCTCCGTTCCACTGGCGACAGGTGCTCCTTGGTTCAATCCCCGACGCCGTCCTGCTCCAGTCTACGGGCGAGAACCCCGCGAATACACCCCCAGCTGGCGAACAGGTGGGACGAGCGCGGCCGATGTCCTGTCGGCGACGATCCGGCGCAGAACGATCAATGGGCAGGCGCCGTGACCTCCCGAGACCGCCCATAGGCCATGTGCCCGAGCGTCCGAGGGGGGCTTGCTTTGCGAGCCGTCCGGTCGCAGCAATGGGGTGCCCAGCAGCTCGACTGGAACCTCGGTTCTACACTCCACCGGGAGTGCGGCCCCACGCACCGCTACGGACACTCTCCGAAGCGGGCGAGGACGAAACCTACGTCGAGCGGATCGACGACGCCGTCACCGTTCTGATCGGCAGCGTCACAGGATGGATCGCCCGTGCCTACCGGACAACCGAAGCGGGCCAGCACGAAGCCGCTGTCTAACGGATCCACCAGGCCGTCGCCGTTGGCATCGCCTTCGCAGGGCGAGGAGGTTTGGTAGGCCCGCACGTCCGTGCCTATTCCGCAAACGATGAGGATGCCTCCCTGCCCCAACGCCGGTCCGCCAATGTTGACGTTGAGAATCGTCTCCGACCACCGCAACGTGAGATCGACGTCGAACGAGAACAATGTCCCTTTGGAAAATGCGCCATTGGTTACGAACAGGCGGCCCACGGCGTCGATGGCCATGCGGGGCTGGAAGAAGTCGCTCTCCAAAGGGATCGACGTGTTCAGGATCTCGCCCGTGTCCGGATCAAGGCGGAGAATCTCCTTGTCGGGCGAATAGGAGTAGACCGAACCGTCAGGGCCCACCGCGAACGAGGCAAACGGAGTGTACCCCATCGGAACGCTCCACTTCTCCTGCAGAGCCGTTCCCGTATCCTCCAAGGCTACGAAGAAGTCGGTGATCGGGTTGTTTTGCGTACGGGGGGCGTAGATGGTGCCGTCCGGACCCACCAAGAGGCCGAGCTGTTGAATGAACCCACCGCCGATCCCCTCGCTCGAGTAGAGTTCCGCGCCGCCGGCCAGGTCGAACGCGGTGACCTTGGGACCGGCGGCGCTGGCCTGCCACAGGTAGACCCGATCATCGAAGACGGCGGCCTCGCAGCCGTTGCTCGTTGGGCAACTGCGATCGCTCTGCCACACGGTGGTACCATCCTCGTGGTCGATGCGCATGACTGAAAAGAAATTGCCGACGATCAGATCTCCGCTTTCGGCGAACGCGGGGCTTTCAGTCGTGCCTTCGTCGATCAGATCCTCCGACTCCCACACCACCGTGCCGTCGGCCGGATCGAGGGCGTAGAGGTACTCAAGGTTCGTGTTGCCGGATCGAGTCGCGTAGACGTGTCCATCGCGAATGGCAGTGACGCGGCTCCTCCATGAATCGGGGAAGTTGGAAGGCAGCATGGTCTCCCAGAGCATTTCGCCGGTGGTCAGATCGTGGGCGACCAGGCTGGTGCCGTCCGGGAGATCGAACGTGGTAATCCGACTCATCACCACCAGGTTCCCGTCCGTCACCGCCTGTTGGGCGACGATGGCTGGGACGCTGCCTTG
>JADFPW010000358.1 GCA_022562105.1 Planctomycetota bacterium | reverse complement strand
CGGGCCGGGTGATGGGTGCGCAAACCAACACCGCGGCCAACAGCACGATGGAACGTCGCCGAAACAGTGGAACCCGTCTCAGAACCGCCAACGAGCCGCGAACTTCAGTTCGCGCGGCGCTGGGGACTCCGGAAGCGCAGGACAAAACCGAACTTGCAGCAGGCTCCGCCGGGTGCCCCACCTCTTTACAGGTGGGGCAGGCGAATCCATGCGTCGTTCGGCTCCCCCACGGCTGAAGCCGTGGGCCACCCAAGGTCACTGTCGGCACCAGCGCTGTCATAATAGGCTCATTCATTGGGGGTTAGTCACCGGGGCCGTCGCCGCGTCAGCGTTGCGTTTGGCCTCGCGTTCCGCTCGCCGTTTCTTGGCGGCAGCTATTCGCTCGGCCTTTTTTTGGGCCCGTGCTTCGGCGGCCTTACGTTTGGCTTCGGCCCGCTTGGCTTCGGCTTCGGGATCCTTGGGCGGCAGCGGCTTGTCGATGAACAGTTCGCCACGGGTCGAGAGGTGGACGATGGGTTCACCGTTCTCGATCACCACAGCCCGCACGAATAGCCCGGTGTGTCGCCCGGGCGGGGCGGCGGCATCGACTCGAAGGTCGTAGGTCAGCGTTTCGGTCCCAACACCGATCGAGGGCGGTTGATTCAACGCTACGACCTTGTTGGGCAGTCCGAGTAATTGGACGGTGGCTTGCCCCTCGACAGGCTTGTTGTGCGTAACGTTGACCGTCAGGGCGACCGACTGACCCAACTCGACGCGGGCCTTCTGGATGGCCAGGTCCAGGTAGGGATCAGCCACACGCAGCTCGGCCAACTGACTGGACACCTCCATCGCCCCGCCGCCGACGGTGGCCGTCGCGATGACCACGATCCGCCAGCTTCCCACCCGCGCCCCATTGCCCGCGTTCAGATGAATCACCCCCTCGGTCTGATCGCCGCTGAGTCGCAACGACCCGGAACCAATCCCGGGTGGGTTCCAGATCAACCGCATCTCGATCTCGCCGTCGAAACCGTCCGCTCGCTCCAGCTTGATCGGCAGGTCCATCGCTCCGCGGCGAACGATGGGCACTTTCGGCTCGACGATGGTCACGCGAAACGGGGCTGGCTCGGTGACGGCCAGCGCCAACCGATCGACCTGGATCGTGCGCATGGGCAGGTTTTCGAACTTGACCAGCTCGATGGTCTGCTCCAGGCGACCCTCGATGTTTCGCGTTGTGTCGGCGTGACGCCCGACAAAATCCACCAGCGCCCCGGCCACGCCCGCGTCGGACTGGGCCTCGAATACCATCGGCAGTTGCGAGACGGATTCATGCATCGTGTCCACGTGAGCAACGACCCCGGCCGGCAACCCCAGCGGCGTGACCGTCAGCGGACCTCCGAAATCCTGCCGACGGGCGGTGATCAGGATGGCCCTGCGATTGCCCTGGGGAACGGCGACGGCGGCTTGCGGTGGCTTCATCGTCAGGGTCAGCTTCGCCTCGATGGGGGCCAGTTCCAGGAAATAGGTGAACTCCGCGCCGCCGGCGGCCAGCAGATCGCGGACCTCGATGACGTATCGCCCGTCTTCGGGGCAGGTGAATCGGGCGACACTATCCGGGCCGGCGCTGTCGTCGTTGCCGGCCAACCCGCCACCCTGATGGCGGCGTACCTGGATCACCGAATCGAGCGGCGAGCCCAGCCGTCGGGCAAAGATGCGGGCCTCCCACCGTTGATCCTTCTGGCCGTCAAACACGTAGCAATCGACGTCACCTTCCTCGCCGATCACGCCGGATGCGCCCCCGGGGGCAGTCATCGCCGTGGCGTGTTCGTGATCGTTGTTCGGTTCGGACTCGATGATGGTTGCATAGGGAGTGACATGGAACGGCACCGCCGATGGTGCGGTCGCATCGCCCACCACCGGGAGCACTGCGAACGTCGATCCGGCTTCACTGGGCAGGTCTACGGTTTGGGCTATGGCCGTCGCATCTCCTATCCAGGTGACTTGCAACTGCGTACCCTGTTGACCGCCTGCTGGAAACGCAGCCAGCGGGCGAGGGAATGAACCCATGTGCAGCCGATAGCGACTGGAACCGTTTCCGCCGTAGGCCGTCTCGCGCACCTCGACGACGTACCGCCCGTCGGTGGGTGCGGTCACGATCAGGGCTGCGTCTTGTTGCAGCAACGGCGTATCATCAACCGCGATCAACTCCCGGCCGTCGGCGTCGTACAGGGCCAATCGCGGATCGAACAACGTGTCGCCCAAACGCATGGCCTCGATCTCGACGGCAATCACCTGGCCTGCTTGGGCCTCGAAGGCAAACAGATCGACATCCTCGCTGGTGATGGTGCCGTTGATGGTGATGGGCAGCTCGACCGCCTGCGGCGTCTTTCGGTCGCCGTTGGGTTCGGCTTCGGTAGTCTCTACGAGATTGCCCACCGAGAACAGCTTGAGGTTGGATAGCCCATGGGCCGTCCGAATGCGGAGTCGAACCAACCCGATCGTGCAGTGGGGATCGATGGCGAACGTGCATCGCACACGGCCCGCATCGACTTGTTCAAGCTGCGTAACGGTGATACCCGGATCGTGAAACAGGACGGCCAGGGCTGCGTCCAGTCGATCGCCGGTCAACTCGACAACGGTCTCGGTGCCTCGCTGGGCGCCGCGCGGGACTACGTCGCGCAGGAATGGATTTCCGCCGGCGGACGCAGACTGGGCGGTCAGCGTCACGATAGCAACGGCCAAGCAGGCGATGGGCGGGACGCGATGGGAACCGCGACCCCGGCAGAAACAACCGATGCGAACCATTGACGAAACCCCCGTAGTCCCCCAAACTACCGCGCTGTCCACAGGATAGTCAATTCGGGAACCAGCAGCGGGGTGTAGGCCTATGGATTGCTCACCAACGGACGGCACTTTTCAGGCTGATTCAGCCCACTTCAAACGAGTCACCCGGCGCGAGATCCTGCGGGTCGGCTTCGTGGGCACGGTAGCCCTTTCGCTGGGCGACTATTTCGGCCTTCTAGGGACGGCCCGCGCGGACGATGGGACAGCCCGTCCCGCGGGGGCTAATGTCGCCTCGCCGGCCGCGGAGTCGGTGATTCTGATCTTCTTTGAAGGGGGAATGAGCCACCTCGACTCGTTCGATCCCAAACCCTACGCCCCGATCGAGATCCGCGGCGACCTGGGAGTCGTCAACGCGAACGTAGACGGGATTCAGCTCTCCGGGCTCTGGAAGCGAACCGCGGGAGTGGCGGACAAGATGGCGTTTGTGCGTTCCATGACCCACGGCGAGGCGGCTCACGAGCGCGGGTCACACAACATGCTGACCGGCTATCGCCCCAGCCCGGCCATCGCCTACCCCAGCATGGGGTCGGTGGTGTCGCACGAGTATGGACCCCGAAACGATTTGCCCGCCTACATCGCCGTGCCCAACGCCGATGGCGGATCGGGCTTTGCGGGGACCGGCTACCTCAGCTCGGCCTACGGAGCCTACAGCATCAGCGGGGAACCGAACGACGACAACTTCGTGGTGCGCGACCTGAGTCTGCCGCCCGGCGTCGATGAGACCCGTATGGAACGGCGGAAGGGCTTGCTGGTTGCGGTGGACGAGCACTTCCGAAAGCTCGAAAACTCCGCTCGACTGGACGCCGTCGATTCGTTCTACCAACGGGCCTATAGCCTGATCAGCTCCAAGTCGGCTCGGGAGGCGTTCAACATCAAGGCCGAGCCTGCGGAGGTGCGCAACGCCTACGGGCGCAACACATTCGGTCAGCGGCTGCTGATCGCTCGCCGCCTGGTGGAGGCCGGCGCTCGATTCGTCACCGTCTTCTACGGCGGCTGGGATCTGCACAAGGACGTCCACAAGGGAATGCGAGATCGCGTGCCGTCGGTGGATCAGGGAACAGCCGCCCTGATCCAGGATCTGAGCGATCGGGGAATGTTGGGCAAGACATTGGTGACCATCTCCACCGAGTTCGGCCGGACCTCGCGGGTCAACAAGGATCGCGGCCGCGACCATTGGCCCAAGGTGTTCAGCATCGCCTTCGCCGGCGGCGGCGTCCCGGGCGGACAGGTCATCGGTGCATCCAACGCATCAGCCACCGAGGTGGTCGATAACCCCGTCACCCCAGCCGATGTCTCGGCGACCATATTCACCAAGCTGGGCATCGACCCAACCAAAAAGCTCCTGACCGCAGGCGGTCGCCCCATCGACCTGGTCAGAGGCGGTTCGCCGGTCGCGAAGCTGATGTAGCCTGCAGCCTCGCCCCACCCAAAGAAAGGGGTAAGATAGCGATGACGAGGCTCGGTGACGTTGCTGAGCAGACGTCATTCGGAAAATGTCGGTTCAAGCAAGGAGAAACGGATATGGGTGATACCGGGAAAAAAGATAAGGGCAAAAAGGAGCAGCAGAAAAAGGCCAAGCTTAATCTGAAGGACAAACGAAAAAAGAAAAGAGAAAAGAAGAACAAGTAAATGCGCAGTACCTTCAAGTGACCATTGCGTC
>JADFPW010000357.1 GCA_022562105.1 Planctomycetota bacterium | reverse complement strand
GAGACATACATCAGGTAGCGCTTGCCCACATCGATCAGTCTACGAAGGCGACTCCGTCTGGCGCCGCCAGTTCCACATACATGCGCGAAGCTGCGTTCCGTATACTCACTACGAAGACGACCGAGCTGCTGGGTACGCCTCCCGCCTCGCCGATAGATGAGCCCGCCGTTCCCGCGACTGCACCGTTGGTCCGCTGCTTCGTTTGGCTGCAGGGAATGGCCGTCCGAATAACAAGAGGGGCACACACGATGACAAGATCCATGCAACTCCAATGGCAAGCCGACCATAAGCCCAGCATAGCACAAATGCGCCTCCGCCGTCGAAGCGGGGCGGCAAGGCAGTGGTACAGGTGATGATGTGGAGCCGATCGGAGTTTCAACTAGAAACGAGATTGCCCCGAGGTCGGTGGCCCAATTAGTGGCGTTGCAGTACTCTCTAAGCCAGTGAAAACGAGTCAATCGCTGCAATCACGATTGTATCAGCGGCTGGAACAGGCTCCCCAACGCCGGGCCATTGCATTCTACGACGCCAAGCGCAGATTCTCGTGGAGCAACTTCGAGCAACTCTGCGCCCGGGCCGCCGGTTACGGAATGGCCCTTGCCGAGCAGGGGCTGGGCCGGGGCGACGTCTGCGTCATCCTGCTGCCCAGCGGAGAATTGGCCGCCAACATCACCCTGGGGGTGTTGCTCCTGGGGGCCGTTCCACTGCTGGTATCTCCAACCGTGATCGGTGGCGGCTTGGCGGGCCTTCCCAGACTCCTCCAGTCGATCATCCGGCGGACCCGAACCCCCATCGTCGTCTGCCCCGATTGGCTGGACGGGATGCGAGACGAACTGGAGCGGGGACATCTCAGAACGCGCTTCTTGTTCGGGCTGGACCACCCGGTTGGCAGTACGGAACCGGATCATCTTCCCGTGGTCATTCCCCGCGAGGGCGACGTGGCCGCGATGCAGCTTACCTCAGGTACGACCGGCCGGCCGCGGATATGCGTGTGGGAACACCGAGCGGTCCTCGCCGCCCTGGACGGCATGGCGGCGGCTATGGAGCTCTCCGAGGAGGACGTCTGTTTTAACTGGACGCCGCTGTACCATGATATGGGTCTGGTGAACAACTTCTTCCTCTGCCTTACGAGCGGTGTGCCGCTGGCGCTGTTGAATGTGGAGGAATTCGTCAAGCGGCCTTCGCTCTGGATGCGCGGCCTCTCGGACACGGAGGCTACCGTCTCCTGGTCACCCAACTTCGGATTCGCTCTGGCCACTCACCGGGTTACGGACGAAGAACTGGAAGGTATCCGCCTGGACCAGGTCCGCAGCCTTTGGAACGCGGCGGAACGCATCCACCTCAGCACGGTCCTTGCGTTTCACCAGCGCTACGAACCCTACGGACTTCGCCCCGAGGCCTCGAGGACAAACTTTGGCTGCGCCGAGAACATCGGCGGTGCCACCTTCAGTGACCCGAAGAGACCATTCGCCGTCGAGTACGTCGATGGCCGTCTCCTTCATGGGAAGCGAATCGCCAGGACGGTTGCCGAGGGTGCAGGCTCCCACGGGAACAGTCCAATCGTCAGCGTCGGAAAGGCCAACCCGGGCATCCAAGTCTTGATCCAATCGCGGACCGGAAAAGCGCTCCCCGACGGTCACGTCGGGGAGATCACCCTTCGCACACCCTCACGCATGCAAGGCTATCTCGGCGAGGCACGGGCGACGCAGCGCGCCCTGCGCGGCGATCTGTTGCGCACCGGCGATCTGGGGTACCTGCGCGGAGGCGACCTCTTTTGGGTGGGACGCCTCAAAGAGCGGATCAACATACGCGGCCAGAAGCTGGACCCCAGCGACTTCGAGGGCATCCTCTTTACCGTCGAAGGGTTGCGGGAAGGCTGCTTCGTGGCCTTCGGAGTGGACGACGAGGAGCAGGGAACGCAGCGCCTCATCATCGTGGCCGAGGTGCGCGAACCACTCCGGCGCAAGCTGGATGAGATCTCCGCCGAGATCGTCAAGCAGTGTTTCCTGAACCTGGGCGTGACCGTCAAGGAGGTTCTGCTCGTCGGGCCGCGAACCCTGCCCAAGACGTCGAGCGGCAAACGACGTCATCGCCACTTCCGCCGACTTTATGTGGAAGGCAGGCTAAGACCGTACGTCGAGAGGGCTACGGATGACCAGGATTCAGGTGGTCATCGTGCTCCCTCTGTGCAATGATACGGCCCAGATTGACCGTCGCAGCATCGACCGGGCGGGCACAGGCCGGCTACAGACACGGCCCAAACCGGGCCAACACAAACCCGGCGTCGAGCGGGTCCACGGCCCCGTCGCCGTTCTGATCGGCGGCATCACATGCCGCGTCGCCGGTGCCCACCGGACATCCGAATCGGGCCAGAACGAAGCCGGCGTCGAGTGGATCGACCGCCCCGTCACCGTTGGCGTCACCTTCGCATGGCTCGATGATGGTCAGAAACTGATCCATGGCCGGAAAGGAGACTGTTTGCATGAGTTGGTTGGGCCAGCGAATGGCGATTTGCGTGACTTCCTCGGCTGCTCCGAGCCCAAACTCGACGGGCAGGCTGTTGAACGAACCTCGGCCGGCGCCGCCGGAGACCTCTTTGACCACGGTCCGAATGTCGGTGGTGACCTCGATGCGGGCGCCGATGGCGGATCGGTTGGATTGGGTGCCGACGAGTTTCAGGGTGATCCAGTGATTGGTGGTGATGGTGTCGTTGCGCCACATTCTGGTGAGTGCCTCGACATCGGCGGTGAGCAGGAGGTCCAGATCGCCGTCATTGTCGTAATCGGCGAACGCGAAACCGCGTCCGTCCCACGCGGCTCCGCCGAGGAGGTCGGTGATGTCGGAAAACGTGCCGTCGCCTTGATTATGGAACAGGACATTCGGACTGGTGGTCTCGTCGAATCCGTTGGTGACGAAGAAGTCTTCCCACCCGTCGTTGTCGATGTCGCCGGCGTTGCAGCTAATGCCCCAGCCGTCGGGGTCGTCCGTCCCGGTGGCCACGCTGACATCGACGAAGGTCGCCCCATCGATATTCTCGTACAGGGCGTTTGCTTGAGGCCCACCATCATCGGGCCACACGGTCCAATAGAGATCGAAGTCGAGGTCGTTGTCGTAATCAAAAGAGTGAACACCCATGCCGAAGCCTACGCGGTCGATGCCGGCTGATTCAGTGACATCGGTGAAGACACCTCCGTCATTCATGTACAAACGGTTGGGTTCGAAACTGCGGTTCCCGGTAAAGATGTCAATCCAGCCGTTGTTGTCGAGATCGGTGACCACGGCGCCGACGCCTTGGCCTGGATTGGAAAAGCCGAAGTCGGCGGCCACGTCGGTGAATTGCAGGTCTCCGTCGTTCCGGTAGAGAATGTCTTCGCCGATGGCGTTCACATAAATATCAAGCAGCGAGTCCTGATTGTAGTCCAGGAAGGCCACGCCACGACTGCTGCGGTCGATGGTGATGCCGGCATCTTTGGCGATATCGGTGAAGGTATAGGCGCCGCCCGGCCCTACCGGTCCATCGTTTCGATAGAGCACATCCAATCCGCCCATGAAGTTGACCACGTAGAGATCGAGATCACCATCGTTGTCGAGATCACCGAATGCGGCGCCTACGCTGAAGAGTGTGCTGCCGACACCGGCCTCGTCGGTGACATCGGTGAAATTGCCGTCGCCGTCGTTGCGGAAGAGATTGTTGGGACCGTTGCTGGTGAGGTAGAGATCCTCGTCGCCGTCGTTGTCGTAATCGCCCCAGGCCAAAGACTCGGTCAATGTGTCCGGCAAGGTGACACCGGCGGCTTCTGACATATCGGTGAAGATAATCTCGGTCTCACCGCCCAAGGCCACCGAGATCAACATCGCGCAAAGCGCACCCGCGACCAAACCGTTTCGTGTTGACATCATTTCGATTCCTCCAGAAATGGCGGGGACGTTAGTCCCCCTTCCCCCAATATAGGCCCAGTTCCCATTAGCAAGAACGGACAACAAAGTCAAGCGTAAAAAGGGCGTACGACGGTAGGGAAAAACTCCCCAGCGCCGACCGACCGCCCTGTGTCGCCATTGCAACAACTCGGCCTCTCTACCGTCGGACTTGATCGATGCCGTCGGCAGCGCGCACTTGCGGAATCCCCGGCTCCCGATTCACCAGCGTTGACAATTGCTCCTGAATCTGCTACGAGGCAGAAGGTCATCCGTCTCGGTTAAGGACGCGGTCCGTCGTCTCCGGCAAGTTCCGAAAGCCGAAAGTGGCCCGCCGTCGCCCGGAGGCAGATGCCGTTCACCAAGTCGAGCCCAGGGTCGTAGGCAAAAGGAGATTCTAATGCATTCGATACGAGACGGTTCCTCTGGTGGTGTCAGTACGCTGAGCTTTGTCGATGCTTCACGAGAGGAGCGAATCATGACACGGTTCCCGATCCTTATGCGAGCGAGCGCGATGGTGGCAGCGTGTCTGCTAGTCGCCGGTGCAGCCCAGGCAGGCGACGACGCGC
>JADFPW010000356.1 GCA_022562105.1 Planctomycetota bacterium | reverse complement strand
TCTGGAGACCGCACGGTCGCTGCTGTATCGCGCGGCCTGGCTCAGGAGCCTGGGGAGAAGCATTTTTCTCGAGGCGGCACTGGCCAAGCTGCACACCAGCGAGAGCTGGGTCAAGTCCGCACAGGACGCGATACAGATTCACGGCGGATACGGGTTCATGACCGAGTTCGAGTTCGAGCGTGAGCTGCGCGACGCAGTCGGCAGCACCCTGTATTCGGGTACCACCGAGATTCAGCGCAATATCATTGCCCGGCGATTGGGGTTGTGATCGAGAGTGACTCGAGCCGCGGACTTCCGTCCGCGCGGATTCGCGGTCGCGGTGTCCGCGGATCGTTGGGCTCGAAATCTATCGGTATCATCACCTTGCTATTGTGGGTTGGGGGGTGTTTGTCACCCGGGCGGCTGTCGCTGAGCTCGGAGGTGGATCGCCCGACCGTCGCGGCGGTGGTTTTCCTCGTAGATGGGTTGGACCACGCTCGATTTCAGGAGTCGCTCCACGATGGACTCCTACCCAATATCCAAGCCCGGTTTTTGGACGGCGGCGTCGGCGTTGACTACGCGATCGCGTCGCTTCCTCCGACCACCTACCCCAATCTGGTCTCGCTGCTGACCGGTTGCTTTCCCGGCCATCACGGAATCGTCGGCAACCAGTGGTTCGACCGGCGATCACTGGTGTTTGAGGACTACGATAGCGCCGCCACCTACCGGGCCGTCAACGGCGACTTTAACCGCTCAACGATGTACGAATTGATGGCCGATCGGTTCACCGTCAGCGTTCAATGTCCCGCCCGGCGCGGTGTCACTCATACCATCGACAACTGGGCGCGCACCGGTATTGACTGGCTGTTTCACCAGTACTCGCACACCGATCGGCGGGTGGGTACGGGGGCTCCGAAGGTGGTGGCGCTGGCCAATCGAGTCGGTCGCTGGCCGAGCATCTGGATGAACTACTTTCCCGGCCTGGACGCGATCGCCCACGAATCCGGGCCCGAGTCGGCGGACTACCGCGATGGGCTACAGATGGTGGATCGCGCTATCGGCCGGATCATGAATGCCGTCGAGGGCGCCGGTATGGCCGACCGAACCTACTTCTTCCTGATCACTGATCACGGCCACATCACCGTCGATCGCTTGCATGTATTCGACGTAGCCAAATGGCTCGAGGACCGCGGCTCGTTGTCCAGGATTGACCGACTGGAAAGTCGGTCCCACAGAGGAGCGGCGGCTATGAGGGTATACAGTCGGCGGACGGGTGGTGGCGATTATGCGAAACGATTGGCCAAACTGAACCGATACGACGTGGTGATGACCAACGGGGCGTACCGCCGTCTCGCCCTGCACCTACGAGGGGAGCGGGGGTGGCCCTACCCGCCGACGCTGGACGAGGTCGCACGATTCGCGGATAGATTGCCGGCATTGGATTCATTCCCAGCCCTGGAGCTAATGGCTCGGCGGGCTGGCGATGGACGCGTTCGCGTTGATTCCCGCTTCGGGTCAGCACTGGTGCAACGGGATGGGAACGGGCCGACCGCTCGCTATCGAGTGGAGGTTGAGGACGGCGATCCGTTTCATTTCGATGACAGCGATGCGCTCGACCGATTCGCATCCGAGGGCTGGCACGATGCAGAGGAGTGGCTGGCGGCGACGGCAGACGCGCGGTATCCAGACTTCGTTGTGCAGATAGCGGCGCTCTTCGATTCACCGCGCTCGGGTGATATCCTGCTCTTTGCGGCCGACGATTGGACGTTCGATGCCGGATACCGTGGCGGTCACGGCTCGTGCTTGGCCCGGGACATGCGCGTGCCGATGTTTATCGCTGGTCCGGATATTCCGCGTGGTGGGCGAATTCGCCATGCTCGACTGGTTGATGTCATGCCCACGCTGCTCGATTTCCTCAACGAGTCCGACCGGCTGGACGATGTACAACCCATCGACGGCACGAGCCGGGCTGACGAATTCCGGGCGGCCGACCCCGTCAATCACGAAATCACCAGATCACCAAATCGCCAAATGCCCGGGCCATGACTGCCATCAAGTCGCTGCTACTTCGAAGCGCGATCCGTAGCGGATACTACCCATCGCTCTGGTTTAGCCGGGCGATGTGGCTTCTCGGGCGCTGGCACTGGTGGGATCAGGTTGAAGACGGATTGCTGTTCGGAGCCGTGCCGTCGCGTCGAGAGCTGCGGCAGTTGGCGACGCTGGGGGTCGGTGCCGTCGTGAACCTGTGCGAGGAGTTCGATGGTCATACCCGCGAGCTGGCGGATGCCGGCATGGTGCAGTTGCACCTGCCGACCCTCGACTACCATTGTCCAACCGAAAACGATTTGGTCCGCGGTATCTCCTTCATTCTCGAACACCGGTCCGCCACGACGTCGGTCTACGTGCATTGCAAGGCCGGTCGCGGGCGAAGCGCGATCATGGTGCTTTGTTATCTGATGGCCGCCCACGGGATTGATGCTCGCGAGGCCTACACTCGTGTGAAGGTGGCCAGGCCGCACGTGACTCGAGGCCTCTACGATCAGCCCGGCGTTCGGGCGATTGAATCGCGTGTCCGGGCCGGGGAATGGTCGCACGATGCAGCCGCCCCGGTCAGGGGATCGAAGAAGCCGACCAGCAAGCTCAGGTAGTAATCACGGGCGTAGACAGGGAATCCGCCATGCCCGCCGCCGGCCAGTATCACCGCGGCGACCTGCGGATTGTCCACCGTGGCTATCAGATCAGCCACGTCCTGGGCCGGCGCCAACGGATCGTTCACCGCATGTAGGATCAACACCGGGATCCGGGCATCTTCGAGCTTATCCCCGGCGGGTTGTTCCTTGTAAGCCAACAGCCGGAGGAACCGCTGGGCATCGCGGACCAGTTTCTCCGACGTCATCCCCATCCGATGGAACTCCAGACGGATAAGCCGCCACAAGCTGCCGGTGGCTGGACGATAACCCTTGAGTCGCATCCGCCCCTCAATGGATTTCTGAAGGTAGCGGTAGACGGGGTTGGCCAGGACCGACCACGATCGCTCCAACTCGTCCATCAGATCTTCAAACCGCAGGACCGGAGCGATGGCGATGATTCCAGCCGAGTAGTGTGTCCGCCCACAAGGCTTGAAGAGATACGACTCGAGCTCCTCGGAGATGCTTGCGTGCCGGCCATCACAACCGTCATACCAGGCGGATAGGATTCCCAGATTCGCTCCCCAGCAGAAACCGATCATCCCGGTCCGCGTGACATGGGCATGGTCTTGCAGCCAGTCGGAAACCACCAACAGATCCCCGACCTCCAGGACGCCGAAGTTGTAGGGGACGTCGGGGTACTTGAGGTCAGTTTGGCCGTGTCCCCGTAGCTCCAATGCCAACACGTGGAACCCATATTCCCGCAGCAACCGGGCCAAGTCGCGTGTGCGGAGAATCGCGTTATCGCCCAGCAGTCCGGGCAACAGCACGATGCATTGAGCGGTGCGCAACTCACCCCGTTGGTCGAGGGACCATCCCAGTCGGCCGGAAAGCTCGATCCCCTCCGCGACCGGAATCCACACCTGCTCGAATCCATCCCAAGGAGGCGGCGGGTGGCCGGGCGTGGTGATCGCCCCCACGCACTGGGCGGTTTGCTGCAGACCGTGCCAGTTGCCGAACAGACGGACCAGCGACTCGCGCCGCCTGCCGAAGTGCTGGAACACGTCGCGAGCGATACCCGGAGCCGTGCTCAGCTCATGGGTTATCAAGGCCGGCTCGGTCCGCCACCGGGGCAGCAGGTGGGCGAGCTGTCCATGGGTCGATACCAGCCAATCACGCGTCGTTGTGGATTCAACAGCCTGCGGTTGGAGCTGCACCACGTCGGTTGGATCGAGGCGGAACGATCGCTCGGAGAAGCATCCGCCTCCGAGAACAACCGCTACAATCAGCACCAAGAACGGTCCAAGCCCGCATCGGGCAAAGGCGGCCGATTGGCTCCGGTGTTGACAGCGCACGAACAACTATCACCTCCCGTCACCGGTCCCCGTGTGGCGACGATCTTGTGTGGCACCGGTTTGTAACCGGTGTAATCGTGTGGCACCTGCTGGGATCCCAACATCGCCACACCAATTATGAATCGTCCTGCTCTCGTTAGCAACTCGCTGGATGAACGCTGTTGAATTGCTGCATGTCGGGCGGCCGAGTATTGTGACAAACGGTGCCAAGTTAGGGTACGCAGCTAGTCGAATGTTCAGGGAGTCGCACGGCAGATGCCTCGCAAACTCATCATCTCGGCGGTGCTCATCGTGGCGGTACTCGGCGTAGCAGGCCTGGCGGCCTGGCAGCTGATTCTAGCCGCAGAGAAGCCTGCCCTGACCGCTGATCCCACACTTCCGCCGGTGGTTGAGACGGTGATGCTCTCACGCGAGTCCATGGATCAGGAGTTCGTCGGATACGGAAATGTCCGCCCCAAACGGGCGGCGACGCTGTCGGCCGAGGTGGCTGATGAGGTCATCGAACTGGTCGGTGATCTGCGGGAGGGGACG
>JADFPW010000355.1 GCA_022562105.1 Planctomycetota bacterium | reverse complement strand
TCGAATCTCAGAGCGACGAGGGCAAACTTTCCGATGAACAAATGATTACGTTCCTGGAGATTGGGGAGTTGAAGGCGAGCGGTGAGAATAAGACGAAGATGGTTTATAGTTTCAGGGAGAAATTAGCCAAGGTCTATAGTAAGATCGGGGATTACGGTCGTGCGGCAGAATATTTAGGGATGCTGCGAGAAGGGGCGGAAAGTGCGGAGCAGAAGAAAGAGATTCTGGTTCAGTTGCTGGGTGTTTATTTGCAATGGCCTAACATTGAATTAGCAGGTGCGTTGATAGCTAATTATTTAGCGGTTCAGGACATCGAGCCGGGCGATGCGATTCGGTGGTTGTGGGTTGAGGGGTTTCACAACGTTGTCTCAGGCTTGCCAGAAAGTGGGGATGCAGGCGAGCTCTTCTTCAGCGGCCCGCCCACTGCCGTCCCCGGCACCACCTTTGAATTCACTTTCAATGAGCCGGGCGTGTACGGATATCACTGCCATCCGCATGAAGAACTGGGAATGGTTTCCAGCATTACGGTGGTTCCCGAACCCGGTTCGATAGCCCTGCTGGCCATCGGCGCAGGCGGGTTACTCCGATTCCGACGGAATCGGAACCGTCGGTGACCGGATCTTAGCCGCCTGCGGCCCAGGCGGCGGCAAGAAGGGAGTGCATCTTCCACTAATACTTCTACGTCCGACACGTCGAGCACATGGCGTGCTGGATGACTGGTGCGCAAGGAAGCAGATCCCAGTTGAACATGCACGTGCGGCGAGCGGAACGGGATCGGCGCCGGGAACACCCATCGCACACGACCGAGGGATTGCCGTCCCTGGGCTTGGATTAGGCGGTGGGGCGCTACGGGCACTGGACGATCATGTCGCCAACGCAATCGGGCGGGTCTTCCAACGTGACGATGTGCGTACCGCTGAAACCTGCCATCTGAAAGCGTGCCAACCGGTTCAGGATGGGGAGCACAATGGGATGGCCGTCGATGGCAATGGTCACCGTATCGCCATCGTGTGAATGGTCCGCGAACCATGCCCGAAACCGAATCCGCCCGTTGAAGGTGCATTGCGACCCGATGAGGACGATATCTTCACAAGGAATGCCGGTATCATCAACGACGCAGAAGTCGATGAGCGCATCCTGCAATCCGGCATTGGTGATGCCCGTGCTCGCATTGCTTCCGCCCCCGCCGGTGCTGCAGCCCGCATGGGTGTGGATGGCGATAACCTTTCCCGTGGTCCGCGAGCGGATAGCCGACCCACTGCTCCCGCCCTCGGTGTCCGCTTGATGAAAGACGGTCGGTGCGCTGCCGCCGGTGATCGAAGTGATCGGCCCGACGCTACGCTGCTGAACCTGGTTGTCCACGCCGTCGTCGATTCCATAGCCTACCAGGTCGATGTCCTCGGGAAGATCCGGGAGCACGGTGTCAAGCTCCACGTACTCTCCTTGAGCCTCGTAGGGCATCAGGCCGGTGCTGGAATTGGCGAACACACGGAACAAGCCCCAGTCATTGCCGATTCCGCCGTTGACGTACTCGCGGCTGGCCGAGTTCACTACGTACTGGTCCTGGGGTCCGGGATGCTGGATGTTTCCGTTCGGTTGCGATAGTGGGACGTTGAACTCCACCACGTCCGCGGCAAAGCTAAGGCAGTGCCCGGCGGTGATGAAACAGCTCTCCGTCGAGAATATGGACGCGGTGCATCCGATGTCGAGAAGGCGGGCCCGCGAAGCTTCGTTGGACAGCACGCGATCGTCCGAAGGGCCGCACTGCGAGGCGATGATGTCGCCCGGATCCACCTCGCCGCGAATCACCGCGTCGAGGGTGAAACCGTTGCCGAACGTCTCCGCCCCGGCATAAAGCTGCACGCGCAACGCCGAGCCGTTGAAGTACGCCGTTCGGTTGTGCCATTGAGCGATGGACACGCGGTCAAGAGTCTGGGCCGCACCGTCCTGCAACGACGTAATGAGCAGATAGGAACCGGGCTCCAGGGAGACCTGTTGGAACCTGAGCCGCATCCAGAAGGCGTCGGCGATCTCGACGACTTCATCGTAGACCAGCAGTTCGCCATCGGTCGGGTTGTCCAGCTGCCCGGTCGAGATGTTGAGTGGGATCTCGCTCTGTACGACCGGATGGGTTTGTGCTCCCGCCAATGCGATCCCACCAAGGTGGATTATCAGGACGACCATCAACGTGGGGGTGCGGGTCACCATGCGGGTCTCCTTTGACGTCAGCGCCTCCCAGCGAATGCTCGCTCGCTGACAAGATGGCGGCCGAGCAGTCCAGCCCGATCTGATCGACCGGCGCGCGTATAGTACCTAGGATACCGCTTGGATCAGGAAGATGCAAGCTGTGCGCTCCCTGGCGCCCCCCCGCAACCACCAGGGTGAATCGCCACCCCAGCGCCGCACTACGCCAGTTCCGGTGGGACAACCGCAATTTGGGCGTCAGCATGGGTTATTCTCTTGGGACGTGGCGATACTCTGCTGACGACCCACTCCCAGCAAAGAGTCGCCAGGCAGGTCCGTCACGAACGGTGGTTCCGCCCGCGCCGATCCCGCCCGTCCCACGCCCTTCGCTATGCGACTAGTCGACCGCCGACGGTAGCAGGCGGTGGTCAGAAAGTAGAGGTGGCCGTTGGCCTGGTCTCGCCGGAGCATGCTGTTTATCCGGCCGATTACCCAACCAATCCGTGGAAAGCGGACTTGAGCATCCGTTTAGAGTGATTAAGATGGCTACTAGAACACCGATGTGCCCGTGAGAATGAACCCTACCGCTACAGGAGGCTGATTGTGTCGAAGACCATGACCGCCAAGATCAAACCGCTATTCGATTATCTGGACGCACTCACCGGGCAAGCCGATCAGCAGAAGCTCGGGACCGTTCTGGAGGAGCTGGACATCTCCGTCGAGGATCTGGCCGAGTTCGTCCACTTCGACGATGGCCACTACGCCCGGAACCTCCTTCGGGGCGGGCAACACTACCATGCCCTGCTCCTGTGCTGGCGAAGCGGACATCGGACACCCATCCACAATCACCCCGATGCGGTCGGTGGCCACCAGCAGGATCTCGGTGCCGAGGTCGTAGATATCGCGCACTTTCCCCCGCCGAACGGGGTAGGCATCGATGTCCGTTTGTGTGACAACTTCCCCCGGATCAAGCACCATATCGTTTCTCCCTCTGTTGTAGGCCGGTTTCTTTCGACGACTCCGGTTGCGGCTCGGCGGGAGCCTCGCCCTCCCGGAATGCGCGGATCCACAAAGGCCCGCCGATTCTTTCACGGGCGTGCATTTTCCACCATGGTATGGCAAAAAGGCTTGCGTGACGACTCGACGCGACACAGCCTCATCGCCATAATGAGTCCGTGGAGCGTGGTCTTCCGGGTGCGATGGACCTCCCATGATTGCCTTCGCCGTATACACCAACGGGAAGAAAGAGAAGCGGGCCGACCTGGCGGGTGCTTATCTGGTCGGGACGGATGACGTGGCTCTGCGCGCCGAGATCACGTTCAAAGATGGTGTCATTGAGTGCCAGAAGCGTCCCGCGGGTCCCGCGGGTCTGGTTTTGCCGTGGCGCGTCGCGGATGTCGGCAAGGTTCTGGTCGAGACAGCCCGGCTTCCTGAACGCGACAAGCCCTACGTCCTACAGGTTGAACTCGCCCGCGGGCGGCTCATGCGCATTGCGCAAAAGGTCGAGGACTGGGGCTTGGGCGACTACGAGGGTGCCCAGTCGCTGCTGGAGCAGGTTGGCGAGGCGCGGGATCTGCTGATCAAAGCTCTACAGGCTGACTCCCAGGCGGAGGCGGCGGGGTTCGGCGAGCAATCCCTGGCGGCGGCGGTCATGGTGAGTGAGAGCCTCACGCGGTTCCATGCCCAGGAGTTCCTCGCTCGCCGCAGACAAAGCGGCGGGTTCTCGCGCCGCGTCATGGGCTGCTCGATTTCCCTGGAAAAACCGACGGAGGTCGCCCAAAAGCGGTTGATCGAGGCCTTCGATTTCGTGACGCTTCCGACCGTCTGGCGCGACATCGAACCGAGCGAGCAGACGTTCAACTGGAAACCGCTGGACGCCTGGGTCGAGGTGCTCACCAAGCAGCGCATTCCCATCAAGGGCTCACCGCTCCTGTCGTTCACCGAGAGCAACGTACCCGACTGGCTCTACATTTGGGAGCACGACTTCGACACGATCCGCGATCTTGCTTTCGAACA
The DNA here is from genome assembly GCA_022562105.1 of Planctomycetota bacterium. Taxonomy (GTDB): domain Bacteria; phylum Planctomycetota; class Phycisphaerae; order UBA1845; family UBA1845; genus JADFPW01. The sequence goes on along the minus strand of JADFPW010000355.1, from coordinate 298 downwards.
TGTGCGACGGGTCGTCAACCGGTACGGGCAGTACATCCAGACCTGGGACGTGATCAGCGGCATCCATGCCACGACCTGCTTCAGCTTCAACTTCGAGCAGCTCATGGAGCTGACGCGGATGGCGGCTGCGCTGACCAAACAGGTCGCGCCGCGGAGTGTGGCGATCATCGATCTCGTGGCCCCTTGGGGTGAATACTACGCGCGTAACCAGCGTACCATCCCGCCGCTTCTCTACGCCGACATGGCTGTCCAGAGCGGCCTGAACTTTGACGCCTTTGGTCGCCGCGTCTATTTCGGC
>JADFPW010000354.1 GCA_022562105.1 Planctomycetota bacterium | reverse complement strand
AGGGGACTGTCCGCGAGCAGCGGGCAGCGTTTGTGGCCCATCTGCTGATGGAGTCTCCGGTGACGAAGCCAAGAACGCGATTTCTCTATTCCAACGCGGGGTACGGGCTGCTGGGATACATCGCCGAACGCCTAACGGACAAGAGCTTTGAGCAGGCGATGCGCGATGAAGTCTTTGCTCCGCTGGGTTTGACCTCCGCCGCCGTGGGCATGCCTCAAGAAGTACGGAACCCACCAGGATGGACGGGGCATCTCCGGACTCCGCGCGGTTTCGAGGCGGTCATTCCCCCACGTGAGGGACTACCCGCCTTGATGCCGGCCGGATTGATGAGCTGTACGATCCAGGAGTTCGCCAAGATAAGCGCTCTACTGTGCGAAATCGAAGCCGGGACGCCCACGGACTTCATCAGCCCGGCGACAGCCATGAAGTTGCCCGAATTGCGTCCCGGGCCGGGCGGCGAGGGTGGAATATTATTCGGCGGCGATGGGCACTACACCGCGGCGTTTGCCCTTTGGCCAAGCAAAGGGCTGGCCATTGTCGTGCAGAGCAACGCCGGCGACTCCGATGACCTTTGTGAGGCGATGCTCAACGCCGTGCGTGAGGTGGTGGCGCCGGACGTCCCAGCGTGGACCGCGGGCACGGCGCCACAGGATCCCGATCGGCCGCGGTTTGGCTTTCAGATTCGAGCCGACGACGACACCTGGCTTATTGTGGGCGTGGTCCCCGACTCTCCAGCGGCCAAAGGCGGACTCAAAGCCGGCGATCAAATCATGGCGATCAACGGAATACAGCTTACGCGAATGCCTGAAGATGACCGCATGATCGCCGTAGGCAATTCGCCACTGAAGCTTGACATTGATCGCAACGGCAAGTCAGTTCGCGTGACCCTGGTGCTGCGATAGGGTGTCACGCGTTCAGAGATTTCAGGAAGACTGATCAAGGGGGCGAGTCGTCCGCATCGTGGTGTTAAGTCCGACGATTAGATCCGTCGCTATGGTTGACGCAGGGATGCGAACCGCTCTGGAGACTAGGGCCGACGCCGTAGAGGCCCTGATTAGCGGGAGCGGTGATGGGAGATATAACCGAAAGTTGTGGATGGCGGGATGCAAAAAGGCGGCGTACCCTCGGTGTGCATTTCGAGCACCGAAACCGCCCACGTGGGCAGAGGAGTACGCCGGATGAACGAGAGTACCGCACGGAGGCTGGTCGTGCCAGCCGCAGAATCGCGTGATGTTCTGACCGAGATTCTTTTCAACGGCGCGCAGATCGCCCCGATCGACCCCGCCAAGCCGAGGATCATACCGATCTGTGCGCTACTAAATCCGAGTCCACCCTCGGACGGCGGCGCCTCGAGATACCGAGCCGCCACCGGCAGCCACGCCCCCCAGACGGCATACTGCAGGAACATCATCAGCGACAACCGAAACGTCGCCGTTCCCACTTTGCCTCGGCCACCATTCTCCAAACTGGGCGTCATTTCGTTCCCCGCTTGCTGAGCTGCCGAATTACTAATCTGGTCCGCGAGTCGATTGCCCGTTTCTCCGCATCTTTACGTAGCCCGACACGTGGCCCATCAGCCCTGCTGCCAATCTGCTGAAACACAATTCGCTCGATGGCTCCGAAAACTCGCCACGACGCCCCTTGGAGCGTTCGCTAACCAACAGACAGGCTCCGTCGTAGAGCCGCTCTCGGACGAGTCGAAGGCAAAACAACTCGTACCGCTTCGCGTAGGACGAGTCCTTGAACTCCGGGAAGACGTCGAAGTGCGGCTCTCGAGTGAACACCGGGCTCGTCGATCCGGGCGCGTGTTCGAGCAGCATGAAGTAACCGAGCCACGGCTTGGAGGAGTCATTGAAAGCACCCTCCCGAAAAGCCGTCCATAGGTCGGTTGCGGACCCCATGGCCTCCTCGGTTCGATTGTTGAAGTTGTTGCCAAATGACGGACCCACATGCGACTTGAATTCCAGGATCGCCAGTAGGTTTCCGTCGGCGACTACCAGCAGATCCCACGCCTTGGTCGGTCGAAAGTAGCCCGGGAGTGTCACCCGTTGGCGGTGAATCTCTCCATCGGTGAGCCCGGCCTCCAGGAGGAGCTCCTGCACCAGCTCAACGAATCCATCAAGCTGCTTTCCGCCGGTTACCGCCCCGCGGCTACCGTAGTCTCGTTGCCCCGACTTGCTTTCCTGCCTGGATTGCTGGCGGGTTCGCGTGCGCCAGAAGTGGCGCACCGCCGCGGCGAGTTTCTTGCGTAGCTTCTCATCCGTCAGGGACGGTCCGGCTCGTCGTTGACCGAGATCGTCACGTTGGTGAAGAGTTTGCCCGACTCCTGCCGCAGGCGGCGAGCCGATGATTGAAAATACTGCGGATCGACTTCCACGCCAACGCTGTTACGCCCACACCGTGCGGCGGCGACATTGGTGGTGGCGGTTCCCATGAATGGGTCGAAGACGGTATCGCCCACGAAGCTGAACATCCGAATGATCCGCTCGGCCAGCTCGAGCGGAAACGGCGCCGGGTGATTGCGGGTTGATGCTCCGGTCACTCCCGTCCAGATCTGCTGGAACCACTTTCGCTGTCGCTCCTCCGGAATGACGCTCATGATTCGTGTGGCCGCCGCCGGCTTGCGATACGCTCCGGGCTTTCGCTGCATTAGGATGAACTCGATGTCGTTCTTGATTACCGCGTTGGGTTCATACGGTTTACCCAGGAATCCACCAGGACCGTCCACTTCGTAGACCGCATTGGCGATCTTGTGCCAGATGATCGGGGATAGATTGTCGAATCCCATTCGCCGGCAATGTTCCTGAATCGACGCATGCAAGGGGACCACGGTGTGTCGGCCGTTGTTCTTGCGTCGTGACAGGCACACGTCGCCCACCACGCACACCAGGCGGCCGCCCTGCACGAGCGAATCGTAGCACCGGGTCCATACGCGATCCAGTTGGGCTAGAAACTCGTCGTAGTCATCCATGTGGCCGAGCTGATCCTTGGTGTCGTTGTATCGCTTCAGCGTCCAATAGGGAGGCGACGTAAGAACAAGATGGACCGGACCAGGAATGGTGGCCGGACACGCACGGGCATCGCCAAGGTACAGCTTGTGATCGGTCGGAATCTAGTGCAGTGCGGCTTCGATTTGATCCGTTAGCATCCCCGTCTTGGCCAGGCGCGGAATGGCGGTCTGCAGGTCGCTCACGTCCCGAAGTTCGTCGGGAAGCAGCTCGATAAGACCGGGGGTCACTGGCTCAACCATTGGATTGACTGGATCCTAGCACGAAAGCCTCCTCGTGCAACAGGCGCGGTGTGGAGCGGCGCGGGACAGGAGATCCGGAGTTGAAACGCCTCTTGGCCTTCGCAGTGGCGGAATCGGCGGCGGAACGGAAGACGTCGTGCTCGCTGGTCCGCACGATGGGTGGCAAACTACTCGGCGGGCACCGAGGGGAGGGTGCGCAGGAAGCGAAAGTCGAAGATGCCGGTGTTGTGGCCGTCGGACCACTCGAATTGGATCGCGTATCGCCCGACGAGCTTGGCACCGGTGGTTCGCAGGTTCCGCGGATCGGCTTTCAGGATGGTCAGCGAGCCGGGCGAATCGCTTCGCTGCTCGCGCTCGATCCGACAGGTAGCGCACGGACAATGACGGCGAAGGACGGCCAAGTCGTATACGCATTGCGAGCCGTCAGCCCATGTCACATGCAACCTCTGTTCAGCCAGCTTGACCTTCAGATCGGACGGAACCACAGGCTCGGAGGAGCCCGGCGAGGGCGCCGGGGGCGTCGGGCTCATCGCCTTCCTCGGAGTGTCGGGACCGGCCGGCACGGCCGCGTTGGCGGGCATCGTCGAGTCTGGATTATCGGGCACGAAGTCGCTTCTCCCATACCGTAGCCGTTCCGGCCGCGGGAACGCCCGAAACTGACGTCCACCGGATGCCGCAGCCCACGGACTTCAGAACGATACTCGATCTGAGGCGTTGTGCGAAGAACCGGGCCGGTTGCCACCTCGACCCACAGGTCGCCGTCCTGCCCGCCGCAGCGTACCGGTCGTTTTCCCGCTGGTTCAGGGATGGCACGCCGTTGAAACACGCGATCGACGGTGGCTTGCGACTTGGACACAGCCCGTTGAAAAACTCGTTCACCGCCGATTCGCGACTCAAACACCCTCATCCGGGGCCAGCCAGCCGCGTGGCTACGGGCGGCGAGGCGCCGGCCGCTACTTTTTCAACAGGGTGGTAAGGACGAACCGGTATGCTCGCTGAGCGCCGAGTCGCGAACCCTCGCCTCCAGCCAGTGGCCACGCCCGCTCGCATCAGGCTGGCTCCCGGCGTCCGGCCCGGTCGCCGATTCTGTCACGCCCACCTCGAAAAACCATTGCCCGTCAGGCGATGCGTTGCAATGTTTCCACATTACGGCGACAATTCTGCACAGGGAGACGCTGCCAACGGCGCCGACCTTGTCAACGCACCGTCCGACGGTGGCGGCGATTGTCGGAGACCTACATGAGCGCTACTGGATTG
>JADFPW010000026.1 GCA_022562105.1 Planctomycetota bacterium | reverse complement strand
TCAGCGGCGGGAGATGGGCGCGCCCAATTGGGGGAGTTAGTTGAGTCGGGGGAGACTTCCGACCCGGCGGCGTCTCCCGTCCAACGGCTGGTGGCGGCTGACGATCTGCGCATCAGCGGTCGGTACGAGGAGGCTATTCGAGAATACGCGGCGCTAGCTGCGCTCCCCGAGCACCGGCTGGCGGCGACGCTCGGGCAGGCGGAGTGTCTGCGAATGATGGGCTCGTATGCTGAGGCGGTGGCGGCGTTGAACGAAGCCAGCGACTTGGGCAGCACGTCGGCGGACTGGTACGTGCAGCTCGCCGAGGTGATGACCCTCACGGGTCGCTATGCCAGTGCGCTGACGCATGCCAGGCAGGCCATCGTGCTCGACGACGAGAACGTGTCCGCTCGTTACCTGGAAGGCCGGTTGCTGGAGACGCTGGGGCGGCGCGACGAGGCGATCGATGCCTACCAGTGGTTCGAGGATCTTCTGGTCCGAGACATGCCGATCACCGCACCAGAGATGACCTCCGTGGCGTTGGGCTATCATCGCCATGGCGAGTTGACGCGGACCGATCGATCACCCTACGCCTTGCACGAGCTTCTCCAGGCCGCTTATACGCGCGTGGATCGGACCTACTGGCCGGCTCGGCTGGCGGCGGGCGACTTGTTGCGCCGCAAGGATCAATTCCTGGAGGCGCTCGGTGAATACGAAGCGGCTCTGCGCATCAATCCGAACGCGGCGGATGCCCATGTCGGTGTGGGGGCTATCGCCCTTCGCCGATGGGATTTCGATACCGTCGAGCAGCGCGTGACTCAGGCGCTGAGCTGCAATCCGAACTGCGCCGCCGCGTTCAACTTGCAAGCGGCGTCCAAGACGATCGAGAAACGCTACGATGAAGCCCTCGAAGCGGCCGCCAAGTCACTGACCATCAATCCGCATGATCTCGAAGCCCTGGGGCGATCCGCGGCGGCGGCGCTGGCCAAGGGCGATACCCGGATGGCCGACGAATTCAAAGCGCGGGTATCGGCGATCAATCCGAAATGCGCGTTGCTGTCCGGAATACTGGCTGACTCACTGACGACACGGCGGCGATTCGCCGATGCGGAACGCGAATACCGCATCGCCATCTCGCTCGACCCGACCGACGCCCCCCTTCGGTCCGAGCTGGGACTGATGTACATGCAGTGGGGGCGGGAGGAAGACGCCCGCGTGGCGTTGGAATCGTCCTGGCAGTTGGACCGCTCCAACGCTCGAACGCTGAACACGTTGAAGCTGCTCGAACAGCTCGAAGGATTCGACCGCATCGAGACGGATCACTTCGAGGTGCGATTCGATGGCGACCTGGATGGGGCCATGGCTCCCTACGCATCCCGCTACCTCGAAAGCATCTACGACGAGTTCGTTTCCGACTACGAGATCGAGCTAGCCGAGAAGACCATTATCGAGATTTTCCCCACGCACCGCGCGTTCGGCGTGCGCATCACCGGCCAACCGTGGATTCACACGATTGGAGCCAGCACGGGTCGGGTCATCGCCATTGATTCCGCCCGTCAAAGCGCCCAGGCCACCGGCCCGTATCACTATGCCCGCGTGCTTCGACACGAGTTCACCCATACGATCACGCTGGCCGCCAGCGATAACCGGATTCCCCACTGGTTCACCGAAGGACTCGCCGTTCTTCAGGAAGATTCGCCGCGCAGTTTCGACTGGTGTCAACTGCTGGCGGACGCGATTCGACGCGATCAACTGTTCACCCTGGAATCCATCGACTGGGGTTTCATTCGACCGCGCCGGCCGAATGATCGGCAGCTCGCCTACGCTCAAAGCGAATGGATCTGCGAGTACTTGGTTGAGCGATTCGGCTACTCGGTGCTCAACGCCATGATCGCCGGGTTCCGCGAGGCCAAGACGCAGGAAGCCATCTTCCGCGCGCACACCGGCAGCGGGATGATCGAGTTCGATCGATCGTTCGCCGAATGGGCTAGGGCGCAGGCGGTCGATTGGGGATTTGATCTGCAACCGCCCGAGAATCCCGATGAGCTGCGGGCGGCGACGACGGACACGCCCGACGACGCCGCGTTGCAAGCTCGCCTGGCCAAGGCGGAGTTCGAGGCCGGAAACACGCAGCGAGCATTCACCGCAGCCCGGGCGGCGCTGACCCTGGATGAAGATCAGTGGGTGGCGTTGGAGGTGCTGGGAACGACATTGCACCACTACTGGGCGGTCCAGCGTGATCCCCGGCGCCGAAGGGAGCTCGAGCAGGAGGCACTATCTGTTCTAGGGCGAGTGGTGGATGCATTTCCGGAACGATGGACGGCTGCTCGCCTGCTCGGCGAGATCCATCTTCACCGAGGCCACACCCTCGATGCGGAGCGATGGTATCGTGTCGTGCAGCAGCGTTGTCCGATGGACCCAGCCAGCTACCGAGCCCTAGCTGGGATCTACCTGGAGGCAGGTGGCATCGACAGCGCCCTGCCGCAGCTTCTGGAATTGGCTCGTCGTGAGTCCAACGACCCGGGCGTCCCCGCGCAAATTGCCGATATCTACGAATCGCGGGCTCGTCTCACCGATGCCGCCTACTGGTACGGTCAGGCGATTTTCATCGACCCGTTTGATGCGAGCCTGCACGAGAAACGGGCCGCCGTCTATGAACGAGTTGGAATGCTCAGTGAGGCGCTGGCCGAGTTCGAAGCGCTATGCAGTTTGGACCCCATGCGAGCCGACTACCTGGCACATGCTGCCGAACTGTCGCAGCGACTGGGTGATGAAGCCGCCGCACGATCCTATGCCCGCCGTGCGGTCGCCGTGGATCCTAACTCCCCAGCCGCACCGTTGTTGCCTTCTGCGCCATAGCGAAGTCGGGTGGGCGGGCGCCTCGCAGCCCGTCCCTCGCCCACCTTCCGACGCTCCCATCGAGCCAGTGACTCGAGGCGGGCCTCCATTTCGCTCAGCAGGAGGTAGGCGACCGATCGACGAAGGACCAGGTGCGTGACAATGAGCCCCAGGCTCGTACAATCGATCCGTGTACCGGAGGCACCTGCTTCGGTGTCTTGTTGATCTGGAGAGGAACCGCCGCCTTGCCGCCCACGCGTCAGTCCGCCGCCGCCCTGAGACCGCTCTTGGAGGAGTGCGGCTACAAAGGCACGCGCCTCGAGGAAGAATTCAGGGTGGGCGCAACCACCTTTCCATTGGTCGGCTTCATGACGAGTGAACGAGATATCGACTCCGCGTGCATTGCCGTAGTCGATGGAGATGGCCAACCCGAGAAGGCCGTTCGGCGCTGCTATGAACTCGCGGCCCCAGTCGTGTGGGTCCGGCACAACGGCTTGGTGGATTGGTGGGTACAGCGCGCGGATCGGCCAACACTCCACGCGAGCAAGCCGCTCAGCGAGTTTAAGGCGTTGGTCAGACAGCACAAGGACAAACTCGACCCGGCTAGTATCTACCGTGGGAAGACGATAGCGCGGATCGACAGAACCAGGCAACTCGACTTCGTGGACGTCGGCCTTCTGCCGCTGCGGCGCGAGGAGGCGGGCAAGAAGCTCGGTGATCTTGTCGAGGAGATGACCCGCGCGACGCTGAAGTCGCTCCGCCTGACGAACCCGAGCCCACCGAGGCTAAGAGAGATCTTCACGGCGGTCTTCCGGATGCTCTCCGCAAAAATCCTCAAGGACAAGGCCATCGGTACGTTCGCAGATCTCGAACTCAGCAACCCCCGCGATGTGCTGGTGGCCGTCGCCAAGCACTACGACACGACGGGTGCGATCCCGTCGGTGGCGCAAGCGTGGAACGCGGCGCTCAGGCCTGCCGCGGAAATCCTGGCCGACAGCGGGAGCTTCGCGGTCATTTCACCGGAGTCGCTGGCGTACGTCTACGAGCACACCCTGGTCACCAAGGCGCTGCGCAAGAAGCTGGGCATTCACGCGACACCGCCTTGGCTTGTGGATTACATGGTCTGGCAATTGTACGACTGGATCCGAGACATTCCCGTCCAAGACCGCCACGTCTTCGAGCCCGGGTGCGGGCACGCGCCGTTCCTCCTGGCGATGATGCGCATGCTCCGCTTCGAGATGTACGGGAAGACCGACCGGGTGGTCCACGCCTATTTGAAGAAGCACATCCACGGCGTGGAGATCGACGACTTTGCGCGGGAGATCGCCCGGCTCTCGCTCACGCTGGCAGATATTCCCAATCCCAACGGTTGGGATCTGCGCGGCGGCGACATGTACGGTTCGGATGTGCTGATGCGCGAGGCCGCCCGCTGCCGAATCCTGCTGAGCAACCCGCCGTTTGAGGGTTTCGATAAGGCTGAACTCAAGACGTACGACAAGAGCCATCGGCCGACTCATCGAGGCAGGGCCGTCGAACTCTTGTACCGCACGATCGCGGAATTGCCCGAGCGCGCGGTCTTCGGGCTCGTGCTGCCGCAGAATGTGCTGCACAGCACCGAAGCGAAGACATCGCGGGAGATTCTCTTGCGGGACTTCGACCTGCGTGAAATCTGTTTGTTTGCGGACAAGGTGTTCAAAGAGGGCGAGCCGGAGTCGGTCATCATCCTCGGGCGTCGTCGAGCGGTGGGCGAAACCCCGGTGCGGACCGTGCGGTACCGCCGCGTCCGCGAAGATGGCATTGAGCGATTCGCGCGCACCTATGCCCCCGATTCCGACGAGGTCGCGAACTTGGAAGAGTTTGGGGCGGCGCCCGATGCCAGCTTCCATATGGCGGATCTGCCGGAGGTCTGGACCGCGTTGCGCGCTAGTCCCGGGCTTTCAATCGCAGCCGATGTGGGGCAGGGATTCTCATTCGCCCGCAAAGGGCTGATCGCCGAAGCAAGACGCCTCGGGGGTAGGAAAACGGTGGACGCCGTTCCGGCAATCATTGATGGGCACACGCACACGAGCATCTGGGAGCTTCCCAAGTCCGTGTGGCTCAGCGAGACGCGCACGCCCGTCGCTCCGTGGCGCAGCGGCAACTACACGGGCCGGCCTCAGGTGCTCGTCAACTACGTCCGTGCGACGCGCGGACCGTGGCGCATCAAGGCGTTTCTCGACCGGAGGGGCCACGCGGCGATCAACACCTACAACACCGTCCGTCCAAAGCCCGGCGGGGCGCCCATCGAGTTTCTTTGGGCTATCCTGAACTCGCCCGTCGGGAATGCCTACGTCTACTGCAACACGATGCAGAAGCACAACTACGACGGGCTTATTGGTAAGCTGCCACTTCCGGTAAACTGGCGGGAGCAGGTAGACCCAGTTGTCTCCGCCGCGAAGTGCTACCTTGAGTTGGTTGTTCCGCGCGACAAGTTCGAGTTGCAGCCAGACTCACACTCAGCCGTTTCCGAAGCGTTGCTAGCGCTGGATGCAGCAATGCTACGCGCCTATGACCTCCCGCCGCGGCTCGAGCGCCAGCTGCTGGACCTGTTTACCGGCGTCGAGCGTAAGGGCGTCGGTTGCGACTTCAGTGGTTACTACCTGCCGGGGTTGGATGCCTTCGTCCCCCTGCACGAACTCATCTCGGACGAGCATGCGCGCTCCAAATTGGGTCACTTTCGTGCAGAGAACACGCTCGTCAAATCTCCGGATATGCTGAAGGCTCTGCGCACAGCATCGGAGCCGGTTCAAGCACTTGAAGAACGTCGGCGTCGGTATGCGCACTTGTCGGTATTGCTCGATGAATGGGCAGGCGAGCAGAGCGATTTTGATTCTCGCGTCGCCCCACTGATCGAGCAAGCTCTGCGAGATTCGGCACCCAGGCACTCTCCCGACGACTGATGCGGCTCCTCCTTGACACAAACGCGCTGATCTGGCTTTGCCACCCCAAAAGGAATCCGGCGATCAAGGAGTGGCTGCAAGGATGGTTAGCCCATGCCCAGAGAGGCGGGGACGTTGAAATCTTCATTTCCGCAGCGGCGGACTACGAAGCCCGGCGCGGATATCTCTGGAAGTTGGACAAGCACCCTGACGAACCCAGGGCGCTCGCCCGCTTGGATCGGCTTTGCGAGTTGCTCGGCAGGTACCCGATCTCCGACGCGGTACTCCGCAAAGCCTCACGATTCTGGTCGGAAGCCAGGAAAGGGGGGTACTCCACGGCGTCCGAACGTGATATCGACTGGGACGTTATTATTGCAGCACAAGCCGCGGACCTGACCGCCGTCGTTGTGACGAGCAATGCCGGCCACATTTCTCGCTACGGAGTGGATGCCCGTGATTGGCGCGACATTCCGCCTCCAGAACTTGGCGGTTCCGTCACCGACACGCCGAAACCCGAATAGCGCAGGTGGGCGGTTCAGCCACGATGACGCGAATCCGCGAGGCCGTTCGCGACGTCTACCGGGATTTCCGGCTTGAGGATTGGGCGCAGTAGCCGCGACCGCCGTCGGCAGAGGATCTCCACCTTCAAGGCATGCGCCGTCCCTGGTACACATGAAGATGGCACGACCTCACTGGGCAAGGTCGTGCCATCTGACTCGCCGTCAGTTGTCAGCCTTCCGCAAGTACGCCGAGGTTAGCCCTCTACCAGCTCGCGTCCCAACCGAGTCAACGCCGCCGCGTAGAGTTGCTGTCCTTCGATATTAAAGAGCCGACCGGTCCACACGTATCCTTGCTCTTTGAGTTCTTCCAGCCAGCCGGGAACGCTTTCAGCAGCTACCTGGGACGAATAGCCCGAGTGCTCTGCGATTTCATGAGCGAGTTCAAACTCCGTCAGCGGTGAGGTGCGCAACCGCCGAAGAATGACCAACTCGTGCTGACGTAGCGAATCGAGTGTTTTTGTCGCTGCCATGGTATTTCGCTCCCGTGCGACGGACGCAAACAAGCCGTCCCTCGTGTCCCTTGGTTATCCTCTCCCCGATCGGTCCATTGTAGCGACACTTCAAGGCGGAAGTCTACCTATCGTAAGATATCCGACATGTCTGGCCCAGCGTTAGCCGGGGCTGGGACGCTGTGAAAGTGGACTCGAGCGCCAAATCGGACGCCCCGTTCGATCGCCATGTCGCCGACAACTACCTTCCCTGCAAGAGGTTATGGGCGTTGTTGGTTCGTGTAACCCCCTTGACTGGAACTTGACCGGCCGCCGAGTGAATCCACGATCCATCTCGAGAATCGAGTCACCGACTCGTCTTGCTTCGCCGGGCTGCTACCCCGATGACCCACTGAAATTCTGGTTCGGCTCCGGGTGCCACTGGCGGCTTGCCCGCCAGTGTCTGCTCGCCGCGCCGGCAACTAGTCAGCCACGGCGGGAGCATCCGCGCGGGATCCGCGTTGGGGGCGAACACGGGTGGACAAGCCACCAGTGGCACCCGCGGTATATGCTACCTGCCACCCGCGCCGAAACTGGCTCCTACGTAGGCGGCCAGCAGTCCTGATACCGAGGGCGTTTGGACGCGAATCCTTGACCCGACCAGAAACGATGGAGTGCGGCAGCGATCCCACCCGATACTCGGCAAGATGTTCATGCATACGCGCAAAAACTGCTTGCCCCACGCGACCGTCGCACAGGCTCGAATATGGGGCTGGGCGGGGCTGATAAGCGTGTTGGCCGCACTTCCGACGGCAGCAGCCACCCCGCCCGACGAGCAATCCGTTCCCAAGGTGCGGTCGCAAGTGTTCGACATCGGGTATCAGGTGTCCGAAGCCGCGCTGCCGCTCCAGGCCGTTCATCTGTGGTACACCCTCGATCGGGGCCAATCGTGGCGCCAGTACGGCCGGGACGACGATGCCCAGTCTCCCATGCCCTTTCACGCCCGCGACGAAGGGCTTCACGGCTTCTACTTCGTGGTGACCAACGGCGCCGGGGCCTCCGGGGACATACCCGGCCCCGACACCGAACCCCAGCAGTGGGCGATGGTGGACTTCACCCCGCCGATCCTCCAACTGCATAGCGCTGAACAAGACCCCGACTCGATGGCCCATCCGATCCTGCGGATTCGCTGGACGGCCATCGATCAACATCTACCTACTCGTCCCGTAGGGCTGTGGTACCGCAGCGTACCGGCCGGGGAGTGGGCTGCGATCGTTCGCGATGTAGCCAATACCGGCCGGTACGACTGGGGGATCCCGGACGACGTGACCGGTTCGATCATCGTCCGGGTGACCGTCCGCGATCTTGGGGGACATTTGGTCCAGGCGACATCTCCAGCCACCGAAGTGATCCGTTCCCGAACCCAGGCGGCGGAGTCGCTGAACTCAGCCGGCCAGGCACACACCGCAGAATCGCGCGCCCTGGATCCTGCCGATCAGACGCGGTTGCAGGCCTTGGCTGCTCGTGGCGTCTGGCACGCGGACCGCGGTGAGCACCGCCTGGCCATCGCCCGGTTCCGCGACGCACTGAAACTGGACGCCGGCCACACCGACGCCCTTCTCGGCATGGGCGACAGCCTGTACACCCTGGGCGACCAGTCACCGTCCATTGAAGCCTACCAATTGCTGCTGAAGCGCGACCCGACGAACCGGGATGGTCTCGAACGCCTGGCCCGGGTCCTGGTCGCCCAACGGAACTACCCTGCGGCGATGAAGCAGCTCGAAGCCCTGGTCCGGCAAAACCCCAACGACGTGATGGGTTGGCTTGAACTGGGCGACGTCACGTTGTACCAGGGAGACCAGGTGAGGGCGGCTGAGCACTACCGTCGGGCGGCGACGCTCGATCCCGCAGCCGCCGAAGTGATCACCATGGCCAAGGCCCGCCTGGCCAACTTGAGCGGCGTCGCCGAGCATGCCCGGAACATCGCATCAAGACCGTGACGGCTGGGGATCGATGGGCGGTCCATCAACTGTCCGCCAGCGAGGGAGTATCCGAGCCGCGCCCGTAAGGAAGCGGTTTCGCGAGACGCAGATGACGCAGTCAGCCTCGTATAAACCTGTCTATGTGGTCTTCGGCAGCGACACCTACCTCAAACAAGAGACCGTCACCGGGATTAGCCGAGCCGTCTTGGGCGATGACGATGCCGCCGGAGGGGCGACCCGATTCGACGGAGACAAGGCGACCCTGGCCGACGTGCTGGATGAGGTCCGCACCTTCTCGCTGTTGGGTGAGGCCCGACTGGTAATCGTCGATGATGCCGACCCGTTCATCACCCGCCATCGCCAGAGCCTGGAGACCTATTGCGCAGCCCCGTCGAATAGCGGCGTGCCCGTTCTGGTATGCAAGAGTTCCGCGGCCAACACCAAGCTACACAGGGCCATCCAGGCGTTGGGCGGGGTGATCGTCTGCCAGACCCCGCGCGGCTCGGATCTGGCCGCGTGGATCGTCAGACAGGCCCGCGAACGATATGAAAAGCAAATCGAAGGGCCCGCCGTCGGGGCGCTCCGCGAGTCCTGTGACGATTCACTGGGCATGTTCGATGGTGAGCTCGCCAAGTTGGCCAGCTACGTGGGCGATCGCAAACGAATCACCGCCCAGGATGTCCACGCGCTGGTCGGGCAGCACCGGGAGGTCAAGGTGTTCGCCGTCACCGATGCGATGGCGGACGGGAATCCTGCGGCGGCGTTGCAGGCCTGGGAGCAGGCGTTGGCTACCAACCGGGCGACGCCCATGCTGGCGGTGGGCGGATTGGCGTGGAGCATTCGGCGCCTACTGGGTCTGCGCCACGCCATGGACAAGGGAGCCGACGTTCGATCGCTGAGTCAGCAGGGACGCATGTCGCCGGCACAGATTCAATCTCGGGTCGGCGGTGTCAGCGCCCGGCGACTGGAGGATCAACTGACCGATCTCCTGCAGATTGACCTGGATTCCAAGACGGGTCTGGGCAACGTCAATCGGGGTGTCGAGAAGTTCATCGTGCGCCACAGCCGTCGAGCCGCCGCTGGATAGGTCGGCAGCGGGCTGGACCAATCGGTAGTACCTATGAGAAGAAGGATCGACATGGTGAAGAATGGCGATACGCAATGGCCCCTATGGTGGGCTCGGACTTGCGTCGTGGTCTTGATAGCGGCCACCGGCTGCGCCATGCCCCGCGGGCGGTGGGTGTCAGCCTCGAAGTCGGACAAGCAGATGGCGTCGACCGATGCTTCCACCGACGACCCATCCCTGACGACTGCTGCAACCGATGGCGAGCAATCGCCCGATCCTGTGAAACCCATTGACGAGCAGATCCAGACCTTCATCGATCGATTGGCTGTTTACGACGACCCGGCTGGGTCGCCAACGACGCCACCATCCTCGACCAGTCTGATCCCGCCACCCTCGCAACCGTCCAAAAATCGTCTGAGCCGTCCGAGGGCCAATGGATCGCTAGATCTCTCCGATGTCCCACCGGGCGACGGCCCATCAGGGGCCTCGACACGAACAAACGCAGGCGGCCTCGAGTTGCCGACGGTCCTGGCTGTGTTTATTGAGTCCGCGGCGGAGATGCCCGACGGCGCCGATTCCATGGCTACCGGCACGGCCAACATGGCGTTGGAAGCGGCAGCCGCGTCGAAGGGATTGCCCATAGACGACTACGTGAAGTGGCTGGAGGCCCGGGTGGCCAAGTCACCGCAGGACATCGACGCCCGCTGGCGCCTGGCGTTTCAACAGCTTGCCCTCGGACGCAGCCGCAACGTGGTCGAAGCAATCGCCGGCGCGGACGAAGCAACGGCTGAGCGGATGCAACAGGTGTTTGACCTGATCGCCGCTCTACGCCACGCAGCCGAGGATCCTGCCAACGGGTCCACCAAGGCCCTCGCCACCCTGGACGTGCTGCGACTCCGCCTGGCCGATCAGGCTGATCTCCGTGTACCCACCGTCGAGTTCTGCACTCGCGTAGCGGCTTTTGGGGTCTACGACGCGCTGCCCGACGCCCAACTGCTGCCCTTTCAATCAAATCGTGTCATCGTCTACCTGGAAGTGGATAACTTCTCGTCGCGACACATCGAGGATCAACCGTGGCGAACCGTGCTGGCCAGCCGAATGGAAGTGCTGACCGCCGACGGCCAATCGCTGTGGACCCACAGCGAGCCCGAGATCGAGGATCTGTCGCAGCGTCGACGCCGCGATTTCTTCCTGGCCCAGCTTATCACGCTTCCGCCCAGCCTGGGCCCGGGCAACTACGTGTTCAAGGTCAGCGTCGAGGATGTGCAGGCCGCCAAGGTCGCCGAAGCCGTCCGACCCTTCACCATCCGCGAGCGGTCGTCGCTGACCTACGCCAATCCGCGCTGACGCTCGCGCCCGGCGGACGGATAGTGATTCGGGTTACGCTCGGAAACGCCAGTAGGACCGAATCGGTCATTGATCGGTTCTGCCGGGTTCCACGATGGCCGAATCGGTCATGATCGCTTCTGCCCCGCCCGGCGGCGCAACATCAATAGGAAAACCGGCGCTCCAACCAGCGCGGTGATCACGCCGATGGGCAATTGGGCGGCGGTAACGTTGCGGTCCGCCAGAGCACCAAAGAGCTGTGGAAGCAGTGTCGCTCCCCAATCACAAATCATCAGAAAGGTTCCGCCGAGCAAGGCTGAGCACGGCAGCAGGATGCGATGGTCGCTTCCCAGGGTGATGCGGACCGCATGCGGCACGATAAGGCCGACGAAGCCGATCGGTCCACAGAAGGCGACCACGGCGGCCGTAGCCACCGAAGCGAGCCCCACGCACACCACCATCAGCCGCACCGGCGAAACGCCGCGCGTCGCAGCCAGTTCCGGCCCGAGGTCGTACTGATTGAGCGATCGAGCTTGCATGAGCATCCCGATCCACGCCGGCACCAAGAAGGGAAGCATCATCATCGGCACGTCGAATCCAATGGTGGTCAAGCTGCCCATCATCCAGCGAACAATCTGAAACGTGTCGGAAACGTCGGCCAAGTACGTCAGAAACATCATCATGGCCGAGCAAAACATGCCCATGGTGATTCCGGCGAGCAGGAGTTCGTTTCCCGACAGTCGGCTGGGCGAACGGATCATGAATCCGACGGCCACGACCACCGCCAACGACCCGGCGAGGGACAATACGGGCAACATGGAAATGCCGAGCACGGTTGCGGCGCCCAGTCCCAGTTTGATGGCGATCAAAGCTCCCAGCGACCCGCCACTGGCAATGCCCAGGGTATAGGGAGTCGCCAGCGGGTTGCGAAATACCGCCTGGAAGACCGCACCACACAGCGCCAACGTGCTTCCTGCCAATAGGGCCAATAGGGATCGTGGTAGCCGAACACGGACCACGATGTTGTAGACTTCTGTGTGTTCGTCGCCGCTGAGGATAGCGCCCCATGCGTCCGACAGGCTGATCGGGATGTATCCGATCATGGGGCTGATGGCGATCGCGGCCGCCAAGGCTGAGAGGCAAGCCGCCACCGCCGTCGCCATTCTACGATTGATCGCGGTAGTCGGGTGTTGCGTGTCGGTAAGTGATTTCTTTCGTGCGATTGTGCTCATTTGAATGGTAGTTTCATCCGGGGATCTACTGGACCCTGACTCCCCTCATCCGGCCCCACGGCCAATAGCCAATCGCGGGCGCAACCTGGAACGCGGACGGTTCTCAGATCAACCTCATAGACACTCCGCAGCATGTCGCTACGCAGAACCTCCTCGCATGGCCCGCACGCTACCTGTTTACCATCATGCAAGATAAGCAACCGGTCGCAGAATTGACCCGCCAGGTTGATGTCGTGGGTGACCACAATAACCCCGATCCCCTGATCCCGACTCAGCCCGCGGAGTTTCAAGAAGATTAGCTGTTGATGGTACAGATCCAGGGACGAGGTTGGTTCGTCCAGAACCATGAGCCGGGGCTGCTGGGCCAAGGCGGCCGCCAAATGAACACACTGTGCTTCGCCGCCCGATAGCGTGTCCAACCGCCGGTTCGCCAGGTGGAGCGTGTCGGTGAGCTGCATCGCCTGCTCGGCCAGTCGGTGATCCTCGGGCGACTCGAAGAGGCGCCAGCGCCGATGGGGGAATCGACCCAGCAGAACGATATCGCGAGCCACGCTGGAATAATCGCCGCCAATGTTCTGTGGAACGAATGCGATCTGTCGGGCGCGATCGGCGACGCTTGTCTGGGCCAGCGCTTCCCCGTCCAGGAGAACTGTGCCGCCGCGCGGACTCAACAATCCGACGAGCAGGCGCAAGAGCGTGCTCTTGCCGGCACCGTTGGGGCCGATCACACCCCAGAGCTGACCCTGGGCGACTTGCAAATCGATCGGGCCCAGAAAGGTCGGCCCCGATCCGTAGCCGAACGTCAGGTCGCGCGCTTCCAACAAGAAGCGCTGTTGCCCGGGTTGTGAATCTCCACAGACGTTCACGGGTTATCCTTGTTGTGCAGCCAATCGGCCAGGTCTTCCGCCAATATCGCGATTCGCGGCGAGGGGATGGTCACGTAATTGTCGGTCACGATGATGACCCGGCGATTCCGTACGGCGGGAATATCACCGAGTTTCTCCCAATGAGCGATGAGGGTGGCTCTTTGTGCGGCATCCAGGTTCTGGCCCGGCATGGCGTCGATGATGACTTCGGGTCGGGTGGACAGAATCGCCTCCGGACTCACTTCCAGGTAGTCCATCTCCGAATCGTTGAACACCCCCACGCCGCCGGCGATCTCGATGAGGCTTGCAAGATAGGACGCCCCGCCCACAACGAACACGTTGGCCAACCGATCCGGGCTGCGACTGACTACGAACAAGACGCGAACCGGGTCGTGTTTCCGAGCCCGTTCACGAACGTCATCGAGCGAGCGCCGCATCGAGTCGATCAACTCCTTCGCTTGACTCTGACGCTTCAACATGCGCCCCAACTCGTCGATGGTGACGAATAGGTCATCCAGCGTGTTCGTGGGATCGTGGTAGACCTGTATGGCGTGCTCGCGGCAGAGCTGCTCCACGACGTCGTTGTGCCCGCGAAGAATCAGCAGGTCCGGGTGCAGGTCGACAATGCGCTCCAGCTCCGGGTCGCGTTGACCGCCGATGGTGGGAAGCTGCTGCGCTTCGGGCGGATAGGTACAGAACCGGCTGACCCCGACCAATCGATCGCCAGCCCCCAGGGCGAAGACGATCTCGGCCGTGCTGGGAGACATGGTCACCACCCGCTGGTAGTCGTTCGTTATGGTCTCACGTGCCGGCTCAGCGGGTCGGCATGCGGGCAGCGTCCATACGCACGCCACCAACGCCCACCGCGCTATCCGGGATCGCATTCTTCCGAGCCTTCCTGAAGGGCGGCGCGGTCTATTGAACCCATGGATTGCGATCCATGGGCTTGGGGTGCGTAGCGTTGGCGATTCGAACATTGATGATTATCCGCCTGCGCGGGCCGTAGCGTTCCAGAACCCTCGACGACATCGTCCACGACGGGAACCATGGATGCAAGTCCTGATGCGACCCCGCCACACCCTCCGTCGGGAAGGACATCACCGCCATCCCGCCGGGCAATCGCCGATCGGAAATCGGAAATCAACAATTCCGCCCCCGCGCCTGGCCCGGTTTCCGGGATCATAGTGTTCCTCGGCGTGGCGCGTAGAATGTGGCCGTCATGACGGATACGGCCTTTGTCCTGGTGGTCCACCGGGACGCTGACAATTCGGAATCCATCGCCCGGACGCTGCGGGACGCGGGGCATGCCTGTCGGGTGGTGCAGTCAGCCTCAGAGGCGACGCAGAGCGTGCGCGAGCGACCGCCGGACGTCGTGGTGACCGATCTTCAGGTCGATGGCAGCCCGGCCGGCGAGGAGGTGATCGCCACCACGCTGCAACTGGCCCCGGATGCCGAGGTGGTGCTCATCGTCGATGATCTCAATCGGGGGCGGGCCCGGGAGCTGGTCACCGCGGAGTCGGGCCCTCGGGCGTACGACTACATCGTCAAGCCTCTGGATCTCGACGAACTGCGTCTGAAGGTGGATCGGGCGGCCCGCCAGGCGATCGTGGCCCGACAAAACCGGGAGATGCAGGAGCGGATCGACCAGTCGTTCAGCTTCGAGGGCTTGATCGGTTCGAGTCCGGCGCTGGTGCGGGAGATCAAGCGAGTCCGCAAGCTGGCCAAGAGCAAGAGCACCATCTTGATCACCGGCGAGACGGGTACGGGCAAGGAGCTGTTCGCCCAGGCCATCCACACCAACTCGCCCCGCAAGGACAAGCCTTTCAAGGTGGTCAACTGCGCCGCTATCAGTGAGAGTCTGCTGGAGAGCGAGCTCTTCGGGCACGTCAAAGGGGCGTTCACCGGGGCGATGACCAACCGCATCGGCATCCTGGAAGCGTGTGACGGAGGCACGCTGTTTCTCGACGAGATCGGGGACATGCCCATGTCCATGCAAGCCAAGCTGCTGCGTACCATCGAAACCGGCGAAATAACTCCGGTGGGCACAAACGACATGCGCCACGTCGACGTGCGCTACGTGGCCGCCACCCATCGGGATCTGGGCGAACAGATCAAGAAGGGCGCGTTCCGCGAGGACTTGCTCTATCGGCTACGGGCCCACTGTCGCATCCGGATTCCGCCGTTGCGCGAACGACGCGAGGACATTCCGCTGTTGATTCACCATTTCCTACAGCTCGCCAACGAGGAGAACGACGCCCACATCGAATACATTTCACCGGAGGCGACGCGGAAGCTCACCGAGTACGGCTGGCCGGGCAACGTCCGCGAGCTGCGTAGCGTCATCGAGTCGATGGTCATCGAGGCCGAGACGTCCGTCCTGCAGGTTTCCGACTTGCCCGAGCTCATCCAGGGCACCCGGGAGATCGTCCCGGTCAGCGGCCCGCACCTGGCCGGCTGGAGCATGTCCGACGTCGAGCGGTGGCACGTGCTCAACACCCTCCGCCTGGCGGGTGGCAATCGGGAGAAGGCCGCCAAGATCCTCAAGATCGGGGCTCGCACCCTGTACCGCAAGCTCAAGGAATACGGTTCGACGAACTAACCAGGTCTCGCAGCGCCGATCACAAAGTCGGGCGTGGTACGGCCTGCCACGCTCCCGATTCGAGCGATGAGCAGCGTATGATCCAGCCGCCACCCCCATCAGCTCGCCTGCCTACAAGCACTCGCCGAACCGAGCCAGGACGAAACCGCTGTCCAGCGGATCGACACGGCGGTCGTCGTTCATGTCGGTGTGGTCGCCATTGGGATGGCCGCTGCCCACGTCGCGGCCGATGGGCGTCGTCATGCGCCCATTGGCCGGCCTGGAATGAGGGCTTTATGGCCAGCGATTGGAAATGACACTGTGGATTGGTCACAATGCAGGAGGATCCACCTGGGGACGTCGATCAAGCGAGCGGTGTTGCTGGACCACAATGAGGCAGAGGCAGCGAGGATTGTCAAGGCCGTTCGGGGGGTGACGAACCCGGACCGGCGTGCGGCCTACGTCGAGCAAGCGTGTGGAAGGGACACCGGCCTACGCGCCCGCGTCGAGGCCCTGCTGCAGGCTGACCCGCCGACGTCGCCCGCGTCCACACCTGACCAAGCCGGCTCGAACAACGTCACACGCTTGCTGCACGATGCCGAGGCCGGTGATGAACAAGCCGCCGACGCGTTGCTTCCGCTGGTCTACCGTCAACTGCGGGCCATTGCCCAGCAGCAGATGTCCCAGGAGCGTCAAGAACACACGCTGCAGGCCACCGCCCTGGTCCACGAAGCGTACCGGCGGATGGTCGGCAGTGAGCGTATCGGCTGGCGCGGCCGAGCCCATTTCTTCGTAGCGGCGTCCGAGGCGCTGCGTCGGATCCTGATCGAGCATGCCCGCAAGCGAGACCGCCTCAAACGCGGCGGAAAACGCCGTCGCGTACCCCTGAGCGCGGTCGATCTGGCCGCCGACGCCGATCTCGACGAAATCTTGTCCGTTGATGAGGCCATACGGCGCCTGGAGGAGCAGGACGAGCGCCTGGGGCGGATCGTCCGGCTGAGGTTCTACGCCGGCCTCAGCGTGGGTCAGACGGCCGAGGCCCTGGGTGTCACCGATCGGACGATCCGGCGCGATTGGGTGCTGGCCCGAGCTTGGCTGAACAGAGCGCTGAGTAACTAACCGTCGAGCCTGTTTCTATTGGACTGGCTCGGCAGATCAGCGAGTTTCGCGCCGGACGGACCTGTCTGTCAATGATGGCGTTCTTCACGCGACTTGTGCCAGACGAGCCCGCAACAAAGGGTAGCACCAAGACCTCAAACCGTTGGGCGAGTCACTCGCTATTCTCTGCGTAAGGCGAGACCGCTTCCCGGCGTGCTGGACCTGCATCAAGTCCCGCAAGCCGCGCCGAATTGGACGAGATCGACTCCCACCGGCCATCTGACGCCAGCAGCTCATGGGGGCGAAACCGGCTCTTGTAGGACATGGAATCCGCCCCGGCTACGTAATACCCGAGGTAGTAGTAGTCCAAGCTGATGCGTCGAGCGTAGTCGATTTCCCAAAGGGCGCTGTAGGTGCCCGGGCTCCTGCGGGCGTCGCGATTATCGAAGTAGACATAAACTGAGCTAAGCGCATCGTCGAATCGATCGGCCAGGCTCACGGCCATGATTCGACCGCCGATGCGATATGTAATCTCCAGAGTGTCCACGGGACTTTGATATAGGAACTCTACATACTCCTCCCAGGTTCCCGACATCGTGCCGTCATGGCGCCCGGTGAGGTAGTCGCGGAACACCCTCCACTTCTCGCGGGTAGGGACGGGTGAGGCTACCTCCACCTCAACGTCGCGATTGGCTTTCCATACTCGGGTCAGTGACCGGGACAAGCGGAACTGCGCTACCGGTATCCTGATCTGCCGACACTCCGTACATCCGTCACATGCAGGCTGGTATATGACGTGCCCACTGCGGCGGAAGTTGCGATCCAACAGGTGACGATAAACTCCAGGCGGAAGTTCCTTAACGGAGAAGGCCCGAGACCTGGCCAGCCGGTCCTGGAGATAGGCGCAGGGGTGTTCCTTGCTGAGGGGCAGGGGATTGGTGGCCAGCCAGCGATCCAGCCACGCCGTCTCCACAGACATGGCCGTACTCCTCCCGTCCTACTCGCCCTCGCCCCTGGGTTCGACGCGCCGATTCGGATTGGTATGGAACCCGGACGGCTGCTCGGTAAGACGCACGGACCGTTCATGGAACGCCCCGTCGCGCCACCAGCGCACGGTCACATCCTTACCCGGCGTGACAAAGGCGACCGCGTCCAACAAGTCGACCCCGGTGAGCATATCCCGACCGGCGAACGAAACGATGATGTCGTTGGCTTGCAGGCCGGCGTCCGCCGCCGGCGAATCGGTTTCGACTCCCGATACTAACACGCCGTAGCTGTGCTCCCACCCCAGCTCCTGGGCCCGTTCCCGAATAACCAGGACGCTGTAGATCTGCACGCCCAGAAAACCGCGTACGATCGGGCCGCCTGCCAGAAGCTGGGGCAGCAACCGCTGAACCCGGGCTGAGGGGATGGCGAATCCCACACCCTCGGATGATCCCGTTCGACTGGCAATGGCCATGTTGATCCCGATGACCTCGCCACTCATGTTGACCAACGGACCTCCGCTGTTGCCCGGATTGATTACCGCATCGGTTTGCAGGAATCCACGATACACGACGTCGCCGATGATGATGTTCCTGCCGTCGCGACCCTTGGCGCTGATGATTCCGCGGCTGAAGCTGACTCCTTGTCCGAACGGATTGCCGACCGCCAGTACTTCGTCGCCGATTTCCATGAAGCCGCTATCACCGAGGGGCAACTCGTGAAGTTTGTCCGGTTCGATGGCGATGACGGCCAAGTCTGTCTTGGCATCGGAGCCGACGACCTCGGCCATGAAGACCCGCCCGTCGGTCAACCGGACCCGAATCCGATCGGCGTCACGGATCACGTGTTCGTTGGTGAGCAAATAGCCCTTAGCGGCGTCGATCACGAAACCGCTGCCGAATCCCGTCCGATAGGGGCGGGTGGAGTTGCCGTCGCCGGACGGCACAGCGTGATGCGGGTCGCCGGAGTCCCCGGGCGGTGTGATGCCCATGTGCTCCATGAGCGCCTGATATCCGGTGACGTAGGTCTCGATCTGGACGACGGAAGGTCCGACGGCGGCGGCCACCTGGCGGGTCAGGTGGGAGACGGCCGCCAAATCCATCTGCTCCGGAAGCGTCTCCCGCAGGGCACGAAGGCGCCCGCGTTCAACCTGATATCCTAGATACCCGAGGACATCCAAGCGCAGCACCAGCGACACCGAAAACAGCGTGACGGCAAATAGCAGCAAGAGACTTCGAGTCGAGAGTCGTGCACGCCTTGGGGGCATTACGCTCATCGCCTACTCCTCGATTACACGCCGGCGAGCCACGAGCGTTAGCTCGCCCGGACTAGCACCGGCGAACAACGCGACAGCCCGGTCGAAGGACCGAGCGGACTGAAGTCCGCGGCTCGCTCAGCTAACGTCCATTCTACGCCGGGATGCGCCGCCGGACCACGCCCTGCTGATGTCGGCAGCTGTGGTCCGGGCAGTAGGTCGGGCAGAGCCCGGCCTACTCGAACGGGTCAAAGCTCATCGGAACGCGAAGTTGCCGTGTCCGGGAACGATAATGTCGGCGATCTCGATGATCTCAGCCAAGGCGCTCTTGGCCCGCTCGGGATCAACCGATCGCTCGTAGATGCGCCCGTGGTCGAGATGATCCCCGGTCAGGACCGCGTCACCGGCCACTACGATAGTTCGCAGCCCGGCGACCAGCAATGCGCACGCCCCCGGAGTGACGCCCGGGCTGGGGAACAGATCGACGTGCCGGCTCAGACTATCTGGAGCTGTCGAGGTTCGACGCATCAGCTCGAGTTCGGCCTCCTCTTCAGAGTATTCCGCATCCGACCCCTCACTGGCGAAGTCCACAACGCGCTCGAGTTGCGGCTCGAGAATCGACCTCTCCTCTTCGTGTAGATACCAGGGAACGTCAGGAAACAGGGTCAACCCGCGTCGATGGACCGGCCGAAAGTTCGTCAGAAACACCGCGGTGATGCGGTCGGGCGTTAGGCCGGTTTGCTCAGCCAGGCGTGATTCCAGGATATCCGCCGGTAACGACGGATCCACCAGAATGCAGTCATCCCCATCACGAATCAGGGTGGTCGTGGCATGGGCAGCCCGCACCGTCCCTACATCACCCCAAAAGGGATTGCAGCTCAGCGTACCCGAACTCACGATGTCCACTCGCGGAGTCATTCGTGAGATTGTACGGCGGCACGGATTCCAGCGACAGAAACGGCTGGCTAGCCCGCTAGCGACGACATGCAATCCGTCATGATACACCAGAATCGACGATTTTTGTCCGAAACGACTTGAACTAGCACTAGATTGGTGCTATATAGAAGTGAGGACTTATCGGGCTGCTACTTCCCGGGGTCGTGGCGCTTGTTTGCAGGGCGCCGCAGAAAGGGAGAAAAGGCTGGGCAGCCTCCAA
>JADFPW010000025.1 GCA_022562105.1 Planctomycetota bacterium | reverse complement strand
GAGAATCCCTCCAGGCTGATCTCGTAGGTCTCGGCCTGAACCGATGCCGGCGCGCTCATCGCCGCCAGGGCCGCCACGGCAAGCCAGGTCTTGTGTCGAAACAGTGCACATTGCATCTTCCGCGTCCTCCCATACCCTATTTCATACCTATCGATCCATAAGGACTCATTGTACCCGGATCCCCTCTCCGATTCAAGCCAGTACGGCTTTGGCCGCCCTGAATAGAGCTCTTGGCCCCCTCCCAAGGGGCCAATCCGGCCCCGGACGCCGCTGGGAGAACGATTCCCCCGCCTTTTCCGCGCAACCCCCGCTTGCCCCCACCCGAATCACCGACTTCCCGTCCGGATGCTGTGTCCGCCGGCACTCCATGCGTTTCACTTACCGGACGCGAGGGGCATCAATCCGCCGAGCGTGTTCGCCGATGTGCGACAACCGGGATTGATGCATCGGTTGCGATTTGCCACGAAGATCTGCCACATCCGGACCCACGGGTCGCCGACGGCTGACGACCAACGACGAGGTCAGGCGAGTGATCCCGCCACACCGGGACTCGCCCGCTGAGGGCACCAGGCAGGTGAGCTGCAGGCGAAACGCGACGACCCAGTTGCTCCTCTCCGACTCCGACCTTCGGCTGTGGCTCGCCACCTCAAATCGACACCAGCCAGCCCTCGAATCGCAGGTGCGACCGAGTCGATCAGGCGATCGGTCCGCGCCGTTCAGGGTACGACCGTCAATCGCATCTTCCTACGCGGGCCGGAATGAACCCGACATCCGGCGGATCGACCGACGACGTTGCGTTCAAGCGATGCGGGCGCCCAAGGTTCTCCCGCGAGACATGGAAAACGAAGGTAGGCCGATCCTGCTAGGCGTAGCTGTGTAGGCCCCGGATCACGAAGTTGATTACGATCCAATTGAACAACATGACCGCACACCCGACCACGGCCAGAACCGCGGTCCACAGGCCCTTGTCACGAACCTTGAACCGCACGTGAACCAGGATCAGGAAAATGAGAAACGTACACAGGGCGAAGACCTCCTTCGGGTCCCAGCCCCAGGGGCGTCCCCAGGAGTGGTCGGCCCAGATGGCTCCCATCACCAGGCCGGTCCACAGAAGGATGAAGGCCAACTCCATGAGCACCATGGTCCCGGCATCGAGAATCTGTCCGAGGGTCGCTTTGTCGGAGCGAAGGAACCCGCCCGCTCCGCCGGTATCCATGATCAGCGTCCCAGCCCCGCCGGCTTTGGCTACGCCCGGATCCCCGCCACCGAGGCGATAGCGCAGGTAAAACAGACCGGTCAGTCCGCCCATGAAGATCAGGCAGTAGCTGAAGATGATCACGTTGGTGTGAATGTACAGCCAGACGTCCGCCAGGATAGGCATCATGTTGCTGACGTTTGCACTGAGCGTCACCGGAAGAAAGTAGGTACACATCATTGCGGTCATCGAAGCCCCAGCCGACGCCAGGGCGAACAGACCGCGCAACGGCCGGCGGCGCACCCATAACTCCAGCAACAACGCCCCGATCCCGCCAAACCATGCCGCGGTGGTCACGGCCTCGAACATGTTGGAATTCGGCCAGCGCTGGGAGATATACCAGCGGAGTCCGAGCGTACTTGTATGCAAGGCGAACGCAAGTACGAATACGGCCATGCCGGCGATGTGCGCCCATCGCCATCGGTAGATCAACGCCATGAGCAACGGCACCACGGCCAACAGATAAAACACCCAGCCCCAGGTCAATCCCCGGTGGCGGAAGTACCAGCTTTCCCAACGCAGACGCTCGGTGTCCGGGTAGATCCCCGGATTGACCGTCGCCACCAGCGTGGCAAGCTCTATCAGGGCCTCGTTGACCGCCGGGGCATCCTCGTTCCGCCAACTCTCGGCCAGGCCTTGCCACGCGGCCGAGAGCTTGGCCTCGATCTGGGAATCCAAATCCGGGATTCCACGTCCCGCAGCCACGCCCGCGTGGGCGTCATCTCGCGGCATGCCCGCCAACCCCAACTCATCCACGGAGTGCCAGGCAACCGATTCGTCGCCCACCGACGGCGGAATGATCTGCAGGCGCTCCGCCAGAATGCTCGTCCGGGTCACCAGAGCAAGCGCCGAGCGGATCGCACCCGCCTCCCGCTCACCGCGCATCACGTTGCGCTCCATCACCGCCAGGAGATCCTGCACCGGCGGCAGAAACAACCAAGCCGGTGCTATCATCCCGGTTTCCATGAACATCTCGCGCGTGGCCGGCGGCAACGCATGAGTGTCGTCCAGCGCCTGGGCGACTCGCTGACGAATTATCTTCTTCTTGACGTATACCGACGGCCTGC
The DNA here is from genome assembly GCA_022562105.1 of Planctomycetota bacterium. GTDB lineage: Bacteria > Planctomycetota > Phycisphaerae > UBA1845 > UBA1845 > JADFPW01. Next base: position 18,095 of record JADFPW010000025.1, on the reverse strand, counting down.
TTTCGTAAGCCTCGGGCCGAAAGAGCAGGTCCAGATAGGTGAACGAGTGTCCCTGCCCGTCGATCTCGTTCAGGCCGTTGATGAACTGCATCATGGTCCGGGCATGGGAATCGAAGGACTTGATCCGCCCCTCTTGCTGAACGGCCACTTGATCGAGAGGCGTCATGTCGACCGCCCCGGCGAACTCGCTGGGCTCGACCCCCGGAGTCCGATTGGACAACCCACGGTAGAGCAGGAGTGCGAAGCTCACCGCGACAATCACGTCGAGACCCCTCACCCAAAGTGGGCACTTCTTGATCCTGGACGATTGCAGATAATCAGACATCGATGGTCAATCCTCGTTCAAACAAAGCCTGTCACCGCTTGCTCACCTGTGTCCTCCACCGGTTGCAAACCGGTGCCACACTGCTTGGTGATCCTGTCAACCGGTCAATACGGGCTGCCGCTCCTCGATCGTTTTCTCCGCCGCCGTCGTCGCCGATCGCTTGCGACTCTGGGCTTCCACCATCCGCCGCCGGATGATCATCGGCTTGACGTAGAACGTGTAGATCATTCCCAACACGGCGATGACCGTTCCGGCCAGTTGAATGTATACGCCGTTGCGGTTGCCGATGCCCAGGCCCGTGTAGTTCATCCCAGCCGATCCGCGGCTCTCTCGCGTAGCTGCGATCGGCGGATCCCAGGTGGACTGGAAATACCAGAACCCGTTGTTTTCGCTCGGAGAGTTGGAGGCCACGGTCATCGGCTCGGTCCAACCATCCGGCGCCTCGTCCGACGCGAACCGCACACGGCTAACGAAGTCACGGACGGTGTTCGTCGATCCGGTATACCCGCCGGTGTGGGTCAGCAGTTGGAAGTCATCGAGGACCACCGGCGTGGGCAGCCGCATCCGCTGGCGGGAGAACATCAGTTCAACCGATTCTCCATTGGCGAGCTGTACGTGTTCGGTTCGGTAGAACATGCGCCCGGGGACTTCGTACTGTCGATTGGCCAGCGCGTACCGGCTGAATTTCAGCCACAGCGACCGTGAGAAGTTCTCCTGGGTCAACTTCACCTGGACCATGGAGAAGAACCCGCCCATGTCGCTCCGCCGCTGCTCCGGGTGCACCACCTCGGGCCTCTCCTGGCGAACCGCGTGGGTAAACAGTCGCGTCAGCGTGATCCGCGACTCGGCGGCGAATTGGACCGGCTCTCCGATGGTGGCCTGTTGATGCCGATACGCCTCCTCGCCGGCGGGATGGAGCACGCGAAGCCCCACCGGATCCGGACCCGCGACGATGATCACCAGGGCGTTGTTCCCACTGCCCGGTTCCAGCACCATCTCGATGCCCTTATCCAGAGGCAGGGGCTCGTGTTCTTTGGACATGTCCGACGTGGCCGCCACGGGATACGCCGCCATTCGAGTGAACTCGCGATCACCGCTGCGAACGTCGACAATGGCCACATCCATGGGACGACCCTTGAACTCGCCCCGAATGCCCTCCAAGCCTCGAATGATGTTCCGCACACGGTAGGCGTACTCGGTGCCCTCGATCTCGTTCCATGGCGGTTCCGCGTCGCGGTCAAAGGCCTCGGGCATCTGGGCCTGAAACTCAATGTCGGTATCCGGAATCCGTATGGTCAGCCGATCCACCGCCGGTCGCTCCAGTCGCTCCACTTCGGCCAGCGTCTCCACCCAATGAAATGTCAGAGCGCCGTTGCCGATGCTGCTCAGTTGCGGAATCAGGGCCGCCAGGTTGAACTCCTGGCCGTCCTGGTTGCCGTCGTCCACACGAACACCGACCACCGGATTTAGTCGTTCGCCGCCACCGACCCACCGGGTGCCAGGTACGGCGTAGGGTAGAAAACCGGTAACCCGAACGTCGTACCCTTCGAGCGGATCCTTTTTCGTCCCCGGCGGTATGGGCAGATCAACAGGCTTGATTCGGGGTGAGGACCACCAGACATCCGTCGGCGAGCCGATCCGCTCGTGGTAGCGCGGGATCCCCTCGATGGGGCGCTCGGTCCACTCCGCTTCGCCGGCCCCGCGGACGTAGAGCGCAAAGGAGTCCTGGAGGTAGAGAAACTCCTGCGGTTCGTATTCCAACCAAATGTCGAGCTCTTCATCGACCAGCTTTCGACCGATGGCCTTGATCGCCCGTCCCTGGCCAGGCAGGACATCTTCGGTGTATTGCGGATAGCCGGCGTGCAACTGGCGTATAAACTGCTGGCTGGGCGTGGTGATGGAGAGTTGGACGGTGTAGGCCTTTTCGCCCTTATGCTCCTCGGACAGCAGGGGCCAGTCGGGGATGATGTCGGCCACCGCGACCCGGTAGGTGTTCGCCCCCGACCCCAGGGTGATCTGCGCCCCCGGCCGAATGAGCAACGTCGCTGTTTCATCGGATCCGGGAAGCTGAATAACCGCACGTCTCCGAAAGACCGGGGCGTCCCCTTCGATCTTGGTGGAGAAGTAGTAAACGCTTCCGCAGGCCAGGGTGATGATGCCGGTGTGAATCATCCACACCCCGAACTTGATGCGATTGAGCGGGATGCGCTTGAGTGTGACCACGATCAGGGTGGCACAGAGCAGCCCAATGAGCAGGTTGAAGGGCCACCACCGAAAGGCTTCCATCTCCGTCATGTCCAACATCGAACGCAGCGAGAATATCACCCAGTTGTCGCTGTCGGTCAGAGGCCAAGCGACGGGGTAGAGAATCCCAGCCGAGGCCAGGGAGGAATAAACGAAGATCGCCACCATCAGGCCGATGCCGAACCACACGTTGCTGAATAAGCCCAGAATGCTCCAGGTTCGGTCATGGGATTGGAGGCCGAGGCCGTCGCGACGGCGTCGGCCGACGATGTGCTGTACGATCACCTGGATAATCGCGTGGTCTAACATGCGGATCTCTCGACCAAGTCGTCCTTATCAGGGTATCGAATCGGCGTCGATCAGAACCCCAGAGAGCGTGCCTAGCTGCCAGTTCCACGATTATACGCGCCGGATTCGCCCTGCCCACCGTGGATTGTCGAAATGAACCCACGGTCCGAGCGCTTTCGCGCGTACCATCGTCCTGCACAGGGGGCGCTTGAAGAGATGCCATGGCCCGCCAACGGCTGGGAATGGGCTGCAAACCGCGTCCCCGGAACTACTTCGTCGCCTCCCGTGACGTCGTAATTCCAGTGGCAACCAGCGTGCCACGCGGCACGATGTAGATGTCCACCCGCCGGTTTTGGGCCATGTTTGACTCGCTGTTGTTCTCGGTTAGCGGACGATGCTCGCCGCACCCGACCACGCTGATCCGCTGGGGATCGTAGCCGGCCTCGAGCATCACCTTCCCGACCGCGATGGCACGGTGAGCCGACAGATGCCAATTCGTGGGGTGATGCTCCAGCGTTCGCTCGCGCACGATGGGTCGATTGTCCGTGTGCCCGACCACCATGACCTCGAACGGGTCGCCGGCCGAGGAGTTGAGGATCTCCGTAAAACGCTTCAACGACTCGATCGCAGGGGCTTTGGCTACATCACTGCCGGTCACGAAAAGCAGATCGGAACTCCACTTGAGCATGCCGCGTTGTTGATCGTAGGTGACGCTTTGCGAGTTTTCGGCCGAGAACGCACGCAGGGCTTCATCCAGCTCGGGGGGCAGCCCCTGGTTCATGATCAAAGGCTTGTTGAGCGGTATCTTGGCCAGCGTATCCTCGACGATCCGCCGGGCCTGGGCCACCTGTTGATCGAGCGACTCGTTTTCCTCTTGCAGGTTCCCGATCAGCCGCTCCTTGTCACTCAGGGATCCCTCATAGGCCGAAACCTTGGTCCGCATTCCGTCGGCCAAACTCCGGGCGTCGTCCAGGTTGGCCTCCAACTGGGCCTTCTCCGCCTGAAGCGAACGATTGGCCATCAGCAATCGATCACGCTCTTCCATGGTGACGCAGCCGCTCAAACCCGCCCCTAGCACGATCGTCATCCCCAACCCCAGTGCCCACCTGCGTGTCGTTTCCATCCTAGACCTCCTCTGCATCGGGTATCTTCGCTTGCCCCAAAAATAGCTACGCTGGTCAGCGCGGTCGACCATTCAACAACGTGCCCCAATCGCCGCAACATGCCCAAACCGCTGGATTCGACCGGCTGGGCGACGTTATCAGGGGAGGCCGGGGATGGGCCGCAAACAGCGCACCCGCCATGTGCGTCGTAAACCGAAAGGCGCTCCCCGATCGTCCGCCGCCGGACGCGACCGCGGGCAGTCGCCACTGCCCCCTCCTTCGCCACCCCGCACCGCTACGATGGCGTCAATCAGCCCGCACCCAGGGATCATCACGCTCGATGGATCGACCCGAACGCAAGCCGTCGTGACCGCTAGCTGGCCCGTTTCCCGACGAAGTAACCCAGGGCCAAGGCCAACCCCGAAGCGACGAATGCTCCCGCTCCGAACATCCAGAGCTTGGAATAGACCGAGTCCAGAAACACCGGCCACACACCGCGCACGATCGCCGCTGCACCCACTCCAACGCCACACAACACGACCACCGTAATCGCGCTCATCGCCGCCAAGCCGGCCGAGAACGCATCCGGAGCGTATTCCACGCGAGTGACACGAGCCACCGATGCGACTGCCGGGCCCGGGGCAGCCTCCTCGAACGACTCAGCGACCGGTGCCACCTCCGTATCGTCGGCCGTGATCGCATCATCTAAGCCCGCCCGGGTCGCGTCGCCCATCTCGACCGAGCCCTCGTCCCCGGGATAGATCTCATCGAGCAGTTCCGCACCCAACGACGTGTCGTCGCTCTCACGGGTCAGATCAAGCAGCCCCGAACCGCTGCCCGCCGGGTCGATGCCCAGTGTGTCGGCCTCACCGGCGACCACCGTCTCGGCCATCGGATCCGCGCTCTTGTCCAGCTCCTCCTCGTCGAAGACGCTGACGCCCACCGACGCGACCACCGATCCGCCCTTGTCCTGTTGGCCCCGGCTTCCGGCGGCCGGGCCCGAGGCGGTGTCGTCCAGGTCCACCTCGCCAAGGGTCAACGCATCGCTGTCGGACGGTTGAGCCAGGTTAATCGCAGAGTCCTCGGCCGGCTCCAGGATCAGCTCGCCCGTGCTCGAGGCCCCGGCGTCAGGCGCCGAAGCAGCCGCCAACCCGTCCACTTCATCGGCCTTGAAGTTCACGCTTCCGGCGTCGCGAAACTCACGAAGTTTGCCCGCCCGAACCAGATCCTTGATCTGCTCCTCGGAGAGGTTCAACTTACCGGCTGCCTCAGTCAGGCTGTAGAAGCTCTTGGCCATCGGATCCTTTCTTATGCGGTCTCAGCGCCGAAGCTAGGGCACATTGCTCTCGATCGATTCTAGCTGTTGTCGGCGCTGTTCGTCCACCATTTGTTCCACCACTTTCGGCGGAAGATCGCAGGTGTTGTAGTCTTCAAGATAACGGTCGTATCGCCAGGAACGTGCGGCGGCCAACCGAAGGCACCGTTTGGCGGCCACATACTCGTACGTCCAGATCGTCCCGGCATCCACATCCACCAGGAAGATCCCGTAGCTACCCTTGGTGAGCTGGCCGCTGAAGGCGAATACGCCCCCCGCCCCCGCTCCGGTGGACGGCTGGGCCAGCACCGACTGGAGCGAAATCGTCCCCGAGCGTGTGGCCAACTCGAACGCGATCACCGCCAGGCTCGCCGCGATCACCCACCAGACCGGTGACGTCCGCCGGCGTCGGGAGGACGCTCCCATGCAACTGCGGGCGGCTCCGTGCGTCTCGGCTTCGTTTGGGATGCTCTTCACACCGTCCTCGGTTGGTCACACAAGTCGCGTTTCAGCTATCCTATCAGCTTCCGCCCGCACAGCAACCGGCGCGGGTCCGCCTCACGGTCGATGCCATTCATCACATCCGCGACACAGCTCCAGGGTATGGTAGGCTCCGGTCCGATGCCTCGCCCGCAGCGTCGTCATGGCCGCCCCTCGCCATATGTCACCGATCCCCTGCGTGGAAAGCCGCCCCACTGCGTGTTTTCCCGCATAATCCTGATCGCAGGCGGTCACCGTGCCGTCCGCCAGAACCATCAACCGGCTCTGCAAGCGACGGCACGGTCTACGAACCGGCGGGGCCATGCTCATCACCGCCCGCTCCGGACATTGGCCAGCTCGGTGACTGTACCCCACTACATTGGGCCAAATCCCTCGTCTCAGCCACTCGTCCACGAACGACTCCATCTCGGGTAGGTTGGCACGCACTTTCGTCAACTGGGCGACGGTCACCGGGGCCACCTGATGGCGAGCCACCCGGGCGGCCGCCAGTCGATCAATACCCCGCTTGGCCGCCTCCAGGCCGTCGTGCCCTTGCAGGCTTCGATAGGTCTCCGCCGCAGTCGCGTCCAGGAATACGGAAACCACGTCAACGCGAGCGTCGAGCATGGCGCCCGCAATCGCATCATCCAGGGCCAACCCGTTCGTATTGACCGCGATCGCGTAGATGCCTGCCTGTCGCAGAATGGAGATGATCTCCGCGAATCTGGGATGCAGGAGCGGTTCGCCAAACCCGCCCAGCACGACGCGGCTGTCATCGACCGTAGCCAATTCGTCGGCCAACGCTCGAATCACCTCGACATCGAGAGGCCCTCGGCTGCCCACGCCCTCCGGCCCGCGCGGCCGGAGCAGCGTCGCAGGCAGTTGATCGTCGGTCGTCAGCTCGATCTCCACCTCACACGGGAGCTTGGGCAACTCCTCGACTTCGTGGGCCATCAAACGCTCGCCGACCGTGTCGGCATCGAGATGCTCGTCCGTGGCCGACTGGATCAGATCACCGACCCGCTTCCACGATCGGTCCGTATCCGCTACCAGCCGCCCGGCGGCGTGTCGTACGTTCTGGCTCGTGGGGAAACAACACTCCTTGAGCGCCAGGTCCATCGCCGGTGCGTCCGGCTTGTAGGCCAACACCCAGCCCGGCGAGGTGCGTTTCTCCGCCAGCTCAGCCAGCAAGCCCGTTTGTAGGATGACTCCTGTCAAACCCGGCGGCGCCTGGGCGAACACCAGGCGCATCTCCAATGGGCTCGACTCGTAGTGGGCGATCATCTCATCAATCAGCCGCGGATCCACCAGCGGAGACGCCGGAGGAGCTGTCCATACCGCGTCGGCGCCGAGTTGCGTCGCCAACCCGGCAAACAGCGGGCAATGCGTGTACTCGTCGACAGCGCAGACCCCGCCGATCCCACCACGCCATGCGTCCAGTGACCACTTCCGCCCGACACGAGTTAGCTCCCGATAGGGCGGCGGGCTGGATTGATGACCATGAATCCGAACCGCTACGCCTTCCAACAGCGATTGGCAGCGCCCAGCCTGATCGTCCGGACAAACGATATGACACTCGGCGAGTCGCTTGGCCTGGCCGATGCGTTCCAGCGTGCGCACCAACAGCGGCCGACCATGCATCGGATCGCTCAGCCGGCTGCGAGTCCCCAGCGGAGTGCGAACCAGATCGACTTCGAGAATGGCGATGGTCTTCATGCCCGCTCGATCGCCTCATCCACCCGTTTGACCGCGTCCTCCAGCATGTCGATGGTCCAGTCGGCCCCATCGGCGATGGCTTGGACCGAGTCGAGATCACGGGCAATCTGCTGCCGAGCCCGTTCGCCGGCCGTCGTGTCAGCCGCCTGCAGTTTCTGGTCCGCGGAAATGCGCTTCAGTTGACCCAACTGAGCCGACGAGTTGATGATCCCGTAGGCCCGGTCACTGCGTCTGACGATGGTACGCAGCTCGTCGATCCGGCCGAGCCGCTGATTGAATCGCCCAGGATCGTCCGCCAGCGATTTCAACTCGACCAACAGCGTGCCCATCTCCTGGCAAACCGTTTGAACCGTCTTCAATTCGTCGATTCGCCGACGCAACTCCTCCGCCGTCGGGCGCAAGCGCGAGCGGTCACGTTGGCCCATCGACTCGCGATAGGCAAATCGCTGGGCCGGGATGGGATCGCCACAGAACCGGTCCAGCACCTCGCGGAGTGAGATAGCCTCGGTGCCCTGCAAGTGGGCTCCGCCCTCGGTGGCGTTGATGATCCGGGCGGAGGTCTGCTCGAAATCCGCCTCGAACTGTTCGCGATAGGTGGACAGCAACTGATCGGTGAACACCTCAGCCCCGTTGACGTCCTGGGTTCGATTGAGGATTCGGCGATTGCGCAGGATACGCTCGAACTCTTTCGATTCCATCGTGTTGAACCGGTTCAGCTCCCCGCGCCAGGTTTCGTGAATCTCCACCCCCGGCACGTAGAACACGTGGTCGGTGAACGCCAGATCCTGACCGACAAACACGATCGGATCGCACCCCATGTATCGGGCCAGGTAAAATGCCAAGTGGGCCACAGTGGCTCCGGCTTTCAGTTCGCCGCGGGCAGCCAATTGAGTTCCCAACAGCATCTCGGCAAACGGGTTGAACAACAGCGAGACCGGGCCGGGATACTCATCGATCACGTGCCACGTGGCCTTCGGCTCAGCCACCAGATGAACCTCCGACGCATCCCCTAGCCCCTCGAAGAAATGACGCGACATCTCGTGAAAGTCCAGGCTGGTCACGAAGTCGGGCCGGATTCCACGCTGGAGCAGCGGCTTCAATACCGTCTGCACGGCGCAGATGACAGCCCGGCCCTTTGCCTCAGCCAACAGATGGACATTCTTGGCCAGCGAAGGACCTGCAGAAACCACCACAGCCGGCATGCCCTTGAATCGATTCTCCAGGACGTCGATCGGCGGCGTGGTCACGTAGGTGGATAGATTGTTGGCGATGTTGCGGCAGGTGATCTGGGCGTTGGCCACCAAGGTGACCAGAGACATTCGAGCGAACTCGAGAAACTCGGTGATCCGTCGGCTCAGCTCGTTGTGGAACTCGCCGGCGATCTGCTTGGAGGGACCGTGGGTCACGAAACGCGTACCCAGCAGGGTCAACCCCTGTCGCGGGGCCAACGTGGCGTGGATCCGCGACTTGTCCGTCGTGGTCAATACGATCAGCCGACCCGACGCAAACGCATCGGAAAGATCCACGCAGGTCAGCGCCGTCGCCAGCGTCTCGGCCGACGGCTCGCAGACCACCAGGATCGACTCGCCCACCAGGGCGTCGAACAGACTCCGCACGTGGTAGCCCAGCCCGAATCCCAACACCACGTAGCAATAGCAATCCGACCGAACCTGGGCGGCCGCAAGTTGGTCCGCCTCGGCCACGGGATCGTATCGGCTGTGCAGGAAACAGCGACCGCCGTCTGGGGTGGGTACCGACGCCGTCCACTTCCCCGACCGCGTTTCGCTCAGCTCCAGCCGCCGCTCGTCGGGAACGTCATCGATAAGCGACGCCAACTGCGGGTCCGCCCGCCACAGGGCCGCCATGTTGCACAGGTACCGATCGTTGAACGAGGGTGTGGAGCTTACCGCCGTTTCGGAAGGTGTGGAGTCGGCCGCCGAGTCGGCTTCATCGTTCGAGCTAGTGCGTGCCGCCATGGGCGGATTGTCGATTGTCAGTTGTCGATTGTCGAGTGCAGCTCCATCTCGACCGGCCAGTCGACAATCGTAACAGGTAAGCCGTTGGCAGTGGTGTATTCCAGTTGTCACCTGATTGACGCGGACGTGCGTGTCGCACACGACGTGCAACCAGATAGCCCTGAAAGGGCGATAGTCAATAGCCAGGGGCGTAAGCCCCTGGGGAGATTGCCGGGCAAACCAAGCCCCCGGCAGGGGGCGAAAGTCTATCGCCCTTCCAGGGCTAGGTCTCTTTCGGGCTACAGCTACCAGGGGCTAACGCCCCTGGCTATTGACCGTCGTCCCTACGGGACTGAGCACCACTCAAACCGACTCCCTTAACTCACCGCACTTCCCGCTGGAATGTCGCTCATCGTCGTCAAACAGACGACCTGCCCGTGATCGTCGGTGCTGGCTGCCAGCAGCATCCCCTGACTCTCCAGCCCGCGCATCCGCCGCGGGGCCAGGTTGGCCACAATGACCAGATTGCGCCCCAGCAGGTCTTCGGGTTTGTAGTATTGTTTGAGCCCCGCCACGATTTGCCGCCGCTCGTCGCCGAGATCGACTTGCAGGACGATCAACCGGTCGGCATCGGGATGTTCGACCGCTTCCACGACGCGTCCGACGCGCAGCTTGACTTTCTGAAACTCCTCGAACGAAATCGTCTCCGCCGGCTCGGTCATTGGTTGCATCTCCGTCAACGCATCGGAGGCTCACCCGCGCCGCCAAGCTCCACTGCCGACAGCGATGAATCCAGCCCAGCCTCCGCCTCCCTGACCGAGTCTACCGACACCGCGCCGCCCTCACAACGGCCCACGTCATGGTCATGCGGTGCGCCGGCGCTTGGCGATCATCTCGCGAATCTTTGGCACCAGGTCCACAGGGACTTGCATTGCGGTGTTGGTGGTCGACTCGAACGCCGCTTCATCCTCGGCTACCGCCTCTCCGTCAGTTTGCCGCTCGTAGTGTTCGAGTACTCTGCGAACACGCTCTTCATCCCACCCAGGTGGGTAGTTTCCATTCTTGCTCATCGTTTCTTCCTCCTGCGCCTCAGCAGGTGCCCCATCCTTCGCGCAGCGAAGGGTGGGGGACGGATCAGCGTCGGGAATAGTCTACGTCACCCACAAGCGTGTCGGGCTGCTAGTCCGTCCCCCACCCTTTTCTAGCGAAAAGGATGGGGCACCCGGCGCCCCCTATCCCCCCATCGAAAACGGCCAGAAAGAGCGCACTACGTAACCCACGTTTTGCAATGCAATCCAACCCAAGCAGATGAAAGCACCAAAATACGCAAGTGACGCAATCAGACGAGACAGCGGTCGACCCAAGTTTGCCGAGTCACGTACAAAGTAGAAACCCGAAGGTGCCAACCTAGTGCCGCTATCGAGGGAGCTTACCAATTGCGGAGTATCTACTGGGGTTGAATTGTATAGCTCGCTGAGTGCATTGACCTGTTCGGTAGTGCTTGCGCCGCTTCTCTGTAGGGCTAGTGTGCGAACGGTTGAATGAAGGAACGTGCCATCCCGTTGAGCTGCCTTGAATGCGGGGAAGTCCGTGAACTGTTTCACCAACTTCGGGCACATCACCGCGTAGATGACATTGCCAAGACTTGCCAGGCATGCCGAAATGAAGAGTACGACCCAGCTGAACGGAAGTTCGAGCGGGAGCTCCAACGTCTTGTCCCAGAATGGAATCTTTATGCTAGCGGGCATGTTGATGAAAACGCGTGCAATTGTTGGAACAAGAAAAAGAAAGACGTACGACGTCTTGAGCGCCTTGGCTTGCCCAAAGCCCTTGATAGTGTCCCACGTCCAGGTAATCATCTTGGGTGACCCTGCAAGCCGTCGAACCGCGCGAACGGTAATCGGGAGCAGATAACTTTCAAGCATAGGTGACTAATCCCTGTTGGCTTGATCCGCTAGAGGGGCGGATCCGTGGCTCGTTGCGTGCATCGCGCGCCACTGGGTCGTATGGAAACGGTCCGACAAAGCGAGAAACCTCTCTACGGTGCGTTCTGGCCCGCGGGCGATCACGCCATTGTGGTTAGATCGTCCTAACGCTCCCCCCCCGGATGACCTCACAGCCGGTCGATCCGACTCCAAGCCTCTGAGGTCCAGACTACCCGGACTTCGTTGCACAGGTCAACTCCCGCAAGCGAAAGGCCTCTCCGGGGGTGGTGAATGACATGTAGGGACCAAAGCACGGAATCGCCACCTCTGCAACGTTGGAGCAGCGCGCCTGACGGAGCTTGTAGCGCGGTTTGAGAACGGCTCTTTCGCCTACTGGGCTCAACTCGCGCGGCGTGCAATCGCCGTACAGTATCCCCGGGCAAGGCGGAGGGTGAAACCCGCCCTACTCGCTGCTGGCGCTCCGTCGGCGGACCCGTTGACAACTTGACACGCCCCAGCCTTGTAGGGCGGGTTCTACCCGCCTGTCGGGGCGCCTGGGCTCAACTTGCGCGGTTTACCATTGGCGATGCAGCATCCCCGGTCAAGGCGGCGGGTGCAACCCGCCCTACTCGCTGCAACGCCGGTGTGCCGGCGGCGTTGGTGCAGCGTGGCGGCGGCGGCGGAATCCCGCCGTCCTAGCCGGGGGCAAAGGCTGAGCCTACGCGGAAGCGGGCCGGAATCATCGTGGGGGAGGCGTCAGAGGCCGGTTTGGCGTCCCGGCTCGCTTCCGAATGATGTGGACATCTCCCGATTCCCATCCTTTCCCCACACCCGATAGATCGGGATCTGCGACCGTCGCTGGCCGAAGAATGGGGCACACGCCGGCACGCTATTCCGTTGCGGTCTCGGCAATGTGATCTTGACCTGCCGCAGCCTCCTTGACCTGCTGCCAGCTGCCGTTCATCCCTCCTTCGGTCAAGTTGCACTGGTGAGGGAACTTCAGGTCGCAGTCGTTGAGCGGCTTACGGCGGGCCCTCGAACTTTTTCGTGAGCGGTCGTAGGGCCGCGATGTGGGCCGGCGTGGTTCCGCAGCAACCACCGACGATGCGGGCGCCCAATTCGATCCAACGAGCTGCCTCTTTGGCGTACGCTTGGGGCGTGATATTCTGCGAAAAGCTCCAGCCGGTGATCGGCTCGGGGTTTCCGAGGTGGGCGTAGGCGAGCAACGGACGGGACGTGGCAGCTCGCAAACGGGGCAGGTTGCGCGTCACGCCACTGGGCGGAATGCAGTTGAGCCCCAGTGCCACCGGCTCAAACGGCTCGACCGCTACGATCGCCTCCTCCAGCGGCTCGCCACTGAGCAGATCACCGTTTTCCTTGACGACGAATGATATCACCAACGGCAAGCCTGCTTGGCTCGCCGCATGAGCGGCCGCTTTGGCCTCCCGGATGGTGTTCATCGTCTCGATCCAGATTAGATCGGCGCCGGCCGCCGCGAGCCAGGCCACCATCCGGCCATGCTCATTGTCCAAGGTCCGCTCATTGGGAACGAGGTGCGGACAGTAGCAATCTTCCACCGGGGCGACGCTGGCCGCGATCCAGATGGGGTTATCGCGATCGGGCGATACGTCCTTGGTAGCTTCCCTCGCCAGTTCAACCGCGACGCGATTGAGGGCCTCGCCTTGCTCGTGCAGTCCGGCATCGCGCAGTGTCCGGACGTTCGATCGAAACGTGTTGGCCACAATGATATCTGCGCCGGCTGCCACGTAGTCGGTATGGATCGCCCGCACGACATCGGGATGATCTCGCAGTGCCCCGGCCGACCAAAGTGGCAACGGCGTCGCCACACCGCGCCGGGTCAGCTCCGTACCGGTAGCACCATCGAGCAGCAGCCCTCGCCGCTCGAGCGCCTGCCGAAGACTTTCCTTCGCGCCATCCACAATCGCAATCTATCGCGAACCGTACGAAACGACAAGCATACCTGACGAGGGTCGTCTTCCATTGCGGGTATCCACGGCGCAGGTCTGAAGCTTGCCCAGACTTAGGAAGGGGAACTGATGAGTTTTCCGCCGTCCGCCGTCCGCACGGGTGCCATGCTCACGCTTGCGTGAACATGTGTGCGGCACGCCACGCCCGAGAGGAGGTGAACGTATGATTCGCGCTTCTCCGTGAAAGCAAATCGACGAGTTCATCGTGACTCGTAAGCTCTTGCATGACAGTGGCTTACGAGCAAGGACCGGCCCGAGCAGGCCGGGAGCGCCACCGGAGCAAGCAAACGCAAGCGGTGCCGCCCGACCTGATGCCAGGGCCGGCAAGAGGCCCCAGTTTCACCCGCCGAGGCGGGCAATGGGGAGTGTTCATACTCATCCTAAGGGAGCAAGAAAATGAAATCAATCCTCAAGATCGTGGCCGTGGTTATGGTCGTCGGCGTCCTGTGCGTCGCCACTGTGGCCCTGGCCACCGATTTCGTCTGGGACGCCAACTCCGTGCAAACGAGCTGGCTGACGCCTGCCCACTGGGACTTGGACGACAGCTACCCGCAGAACGCCAACGACAATGCGACCATCGACGCGGCGGGTAACTTATGCACCTTCGACCCTGGAAGCGCCCTGACCATCAACAACCTGACCCTGGCCGCGGCGTCGCCGACCAAGAGAAAGTTGCACATCAAGGACGCCGCCTTGACCGTGGCCAACCTGGACCTGAACGACTACGCCGAGCTGGACGTGGACCAGGACTTGACGGTTACCGGGACCACCACGCTGGCCGGCGACATTTTCATCGAGGTGGCAGTCAGCACGACCTTCGACATGGAAGACGTGGCTGTCGCCGGGGCCTCTACCAGCGTGGGCGGTATTGGGATTGGGACGATCAAGGCCGATGAGGTGGTCATCGATGCGGAAACTGATGGGGCCTCGCGGACGCTCAAGTGGTCGGCCGGCACCTTGGATATCGAGAACCAGTTGTCGCTGACATCCTCGCAGACCGCCAACACCTATATCTCCAAACTTTGGGTATACAAAGGTACGTTTGCCATCGCCGCCGCCGGCAACGGCGTCCTGAAGGTCGATGGGGGCAACGACCCCTCGCGCCGTGCGGAGTTGGATATCGACGGCCCACTGACCGCCGAACAGACTGACTTCGAAGACGGCTACGTAACCATCGACGTCGCGTCGCTGCAGACGGCCACCGGTGGGGACGTGGTGTTCAAGGCTGGAGCGATCGTGACCAAGACCGGGTCGGGGACGTTCAAGAGCGGAGCCTGAGGACCGGATTCGTTCGTTTCGAGTGGACTGGGACGCCTGTGTCCCGGTTCTGGGATTTTCGAATTGACGCTCAAATTGTCCTTGACATCCAAGGGATTTCGGGACGATAATGGAGATGGAAACAATGTATAGATCGACTCAATCGATAGTTGCCGTGACAGCGCTCCTCCTGCCCGTTGCAGTCGCACAGGGCGTTGCACAAGACCGGTACTTCTGTGCCTCTGTGGATAACGACTGGCACGACGGGGATAACTGGTGGACCAATGAGAATTGTTCGGGTGACAACGGAGTTCCCGATAGTGACGACCACGCTATCATCAAGGCCAATCTAACGGCCAACTTGAGCGGTTCTGCGACGATCAGTAGCATGGACATCTTGAGCGGGGCGACGGTGAACATTGGGAACCATAGCTTGAACCTGAATGCGAGTGGTGACTTCATCGAGTCCGAAATCGTGGGCACGCTCAATCTCGATAACGCCGGATCACTTCTTCATATCGTCACCAACGATCACACCGTCAAGGGAAGCGGTTCGATCGTTGGACAGGCATCTGGCGCGAGGATTAGCATGGGAGGTAATCGGACTCTGAAGAATCAGACTACGATAGAGGGCGTGTTGGATATAACAGAAATCATCGCCGCCTTTGATTCGTTCTTCACCAATGAAGGCACTGTGGACGCTAATGGCTCCGGGACGTTGTCGATCACGGTCGATACCGTCACTGACGCGGCTTCAGGGCTCTGGACAGTGTCGGCGTCGGGAGGTACGCTGCAATTCGCCCCCAACGACACATCACCGAGCGCCATGGAAGGCGACTTCACCGTGTCGGCAGGGACGTTGGATATTGATACCCCGGGAATCGACACCTCCGGTACGCTGACCTTCACAGGCGGCACTATCGATTGCGCAGGTTTGACGGGTTCCGAGACGGCTAAGTTCACGGGCTCGTGATGAGTGGAGTCGCCGCGATGGGCGGATGCGCTCCTGGCGAGTCCGTCCATCGCCTCATTCGGGTGGTGTTCCGTTGAGTCCTGGGGCGAAAGGGAGACGCTTTAGCGATGATGACTCGTCATTTCCTGTTCTGTACGCTTCTCCTCGGGATTGTCGGTGTTAATGCGCAGGGCGAGGAGCTTGCCTTCACCTTCTACGCCCTCGGCGACCTAGCGGAGGGATGCATGGAGAAGGGCACGATTGCCACGGACGTCAACGACCTTGGCGTAGTTACCGGTGGAACGACCGTCTGGCCCGAGTGCGATTTTCCTCAGGCGGATGCACACGCATTCATATGGGTGAACGGCGTCATGACCGATGTGGATGCCCTGGCGGAGGGACTCGAGATCCATACAGCGTACAGCGTGAGTCGCGACGGCTCCGTACTATTCGGGATCGGCGCATATCCAGACACTGCAGTCATACTTCAAGATGGCGTGGTCGAGGCGCTTGACATCCCCAAAGGATGTGAATTGAACTGGAGTCCCTTCCGAATGAATCGGAACGGGACCATGGGGGCCGGTACGTGCGACCATGCGAGTGGAATCTATACCATCCTTCCAGCGGTCTATTTTCTCGAGGACGGCGGCAGCATTGTCCTGGATCCGCTTCCCGACGAACCCGGCATTTACGGATACGCGCGAGATGTGAACGATGACGGCGTGGTTGTGGGATATTACGTCGTGGAGTCTGGACTTCGCGCGTTCATCTGGCAGCAAGGCGTCTTAACCGAGCTGGAGAACACCCTGGGTGGCGGCGAGTCCATTGCGGCCTATGCCATCAGCGACACCGGCTTCATCTCCGGTGTTGCCACGGGCGCCGACGGCCTTTCCTCGACCATGCGTTACGACCTGCGTACGGGCGAGATGATAGATCTTGGCGGCAATCTCGCCGCGATAGATGTCAATGACCGGGGTGACGCGGTCGGTCCCTCCATCGTGGACGGCAATCGCCAAATCCCCGCACTCTACATGGATAACCAGGTAATCCCGTTGGGGGACTACCTGCCTATAGAGTATTGGCTCTGCACGCCTTGGACCATCAATAACTATGGCTGGATCGTCGGTGAGGCCTACGATGCGGATTTTACCACGATTTGGGGCTGGCTTCTGGTCCCGATCTACGACAAGGGCGACTACGACGGCGACGGCGACGTGGACCTGCAGGACTTCGGGCATTTCCAGCGCTGCTTCGGCGCTGAGCCCTACATCGACGGTACACTTCACGTCGGGTGTAGCGTCTTCGACTTCGACGACGACGTAGACTTGGACCTGGACGACTACGCCGCCTTCCAATCCGCCTTCACCGGAGCGCTTGAGTAGCTCTCGATAATGAAGGAACCGTGAACGCCAACGCCTCCGGTACGATCGCGATCACGACCAATGAGTTGGAGGATACATCCGCGGGGTTGTGGCAAGTGTCTGCTTCGGGCGCGGTTCTGAAGTTCGACATCGAGGAAACGGCCGCGCATGTCCTGTCGGGCGATTTTGAGGTCTCGAACGGGACGCTGGATATCGACGTCCCCGAGTTCGAGACCTCCGGGACGCTGATTTTCACGGGCGGAACGATCGATTGCGCGGACTTAACCGGGAGTCAAGTGGCCAAGTTCACCGGCAGCCCTTGACCGCATAGCGATCCAGGGTATGGGGCAAGTGTGGGCATCGCCCACACTTGCCCGCCCCACTTGGGTTACGATAAGATAAGCGGGGTTTTGGGGGTGGCGCTGGGACGCGGGGAGCAGAAAACATGAACGTTCGCTGGTGTCGGCAAGCACTTGTCTTGGTATGTCTAGGCGGGGGTGGCGTCGTCTTGGGAGACGAGGTCACTTTCACGGTTTACGACATCGGGAATCTCGGATGCCCTGAGCCCACAGTCGCAGTCGCCTATGACATCAACGACTTCGGTGTGCTTGTCGGATTGAGCGCAGCGTCACCCTGTCCAGACAACGATGGGCATGCGATCGCCTGGTTCAACGGCGTCATGACCGATGTGGCAGCGACAACCGAAGGACCTGTGCTTGCCTCGGCAATTGGGATCACCCGAGTCGGGACCATGGTGGGCTCCGGACATAACGGCGAGGACGTTGTGTTTGTGAGTGACGGCGTGGGCGTTGAAATCGCTCCTCCTCCCGGCTGGGAGCGGAATAGCTGGCCCAGGGGTATCAACGAAAGTGGGACCATGATCGTGGGGTCGTGTAGCATAAAGTCTATCGACGCTCCGGCCGTCTATTGGACCGAAGATGGGAGTGCGGTGGCGATCGATTTGCTCCCCGATATGCCGGAGGGAAACGGCGCCGGTGCCTATGATGTAAACGACAGCGGCGTGGTCGTGGGCTACAACAGCTTCGGCGCAGACGATACTCGTGGCTTCATCTGGGAGGACGGCGTGACGACCGAGTTGGTCAACACGTTGCTGGAAGGCGGGCATTTGGGCGCATACGCGATTAGCAACAGCGGCTTCGTCGCCGGGTCCGCTGACACTCCAGAT
>JADFPW010000353.1 GCA_022562105.1 Planctomycetota bacterium | reverse complement strand
GCGACAAGCGACTTGCGCCGGAATTCCATGATGAGCTCGCCCCGCTGGTTGTGGGCGCGGGTCTCCATGTGGAGGATTCCGCGGTCGGACTTGGAGCGCGACTCGCGCTTATCGAGAATTTCGGTTTCCGCGTAAAGAGTGTCCCCATGAAAGACCGGGTTGGGCATCTTGATGAACTCCCACTCGAGGTTGGCGATCGATCGGTAGGAGGTGTCGGTCACCGACATCCCGGTCACGACG
Source organism: Planctomycetota bacterium (assembly GCA_022562105.1). Taxonomy (GTDB): domain Bacteria; phylum Planctomycetota; class Phycisphaerae; order UBA1845; family UBA1845; genus JADFPW01. The sequence goes on along the minus strand of JADFPW010000353.1, from coordinate 4,327 downwards.
GCAAGCGTGAGAGCCGAGTTCACGAGCGGCTTGCCGAACTGGGTCTTGGACGCATAGTGGTGATCGAAATGAATCGGGTGGGTATTGCCCGTGAGCAGGGTGAACTGGGTGTTGTCCGACTCCAATATCGTCCGCCCCGGGCGGTGCTTGATGACCTCCCCAATGATGAAATCCTCGTACCACCGGCCCATCTGAAAATTGGGCATGGATTCCTCCTCCCGGCTGATCGGTTTTTGGGTTACGCCGGATAAAGCTGCAGCAGGCGCTTGGCGATGATGAGCCGCTGGATTTCGTTCGACCCCTCGCCGACGACGAGGAGCTTCGCGGTCCACTGTCGCCGGCTGCCTTCCATGCGTTCGCGTAAGTAGGACAGAACAGCTTGGGTGCCCTGTGCTACTACTTCCGGCGGCGGATCGGTCAACGGGTTGTTGTCAAGTTCAAGCGCCTTCAGCCTAGTGAGCTTTCCGAGCTCTGCAGGAAGGGTTGTCAGCTGATTGTCGTTGAGGTTTAGCTCGATCAGACTGGTGAGCTTTCCGATCTCCGTCGGGAAGGCCGTGAGCCCGAGATTGGACAGATCGAGGCCAGTGTGTTGATAACGCCTCGCCACCGCGATGCGTTCGCGGGCGATCTGTTCTGGTGACTTGTCGCTCTTCTTGGCCATCGTCACAGTTCCTGAGAGCTTGAACACTCTGAGTTTGGTGCTCGGCACGAATAGTACCGAGTGGAGGCAAGGTCTGCGAGTCGTGTTTCTCGGTGCCGCCAGGAGCACCCAAGATGCGTCAGTTCGACAGCGTGGCTTAGGCCGCAAGTCGCGAGCGGCTAGTGGCCGCGGTGGTGGCAGACGAGGTCGATGACCACGGCCGTGGCGAGGAATAGCACGTCGTCCTGACCGTCGGCGACGTCGATGCCGTAGGTGTCCGTCCAGGTGAACCAGCGCTTGGAGATCTGAGCCACGGGCTCACCGTGCAAGGTGAAGGTGTACTCATTGTGGAAGAAATCGCCCTCGGCTATGAGATCGTTCGGGCCGGGGACGTCGATGGTGAATCGACAGCGAAAGAACGTAAACAGCTTCTTCCTGACGACGCCGGCGAGTCGCCCGCGGCTGGTGATCTCGTAGGTCGGTGCCCAAGTGAACCGCTTCTGGGCGATTAAGGCCAACTCGTGGCCCTGCATGTCCTGGAAGGACAGCTGCTTGCGGAAAGAAAACGCCCGACTGTTGACCAGAAAAACGTCCGCCCCGGCCTCATTCTTGATCGTGTAGTTATCCCCCCAGGACCAGGCTTTCTGGCGCATCACGTATCGCATGGGAGAATGGTAGCACGTATCGGCCCGTGGAAGAACGCGGGCACGACCTAGCCGCGGGTCGGACAGCCTTGCCCAGGAACACGCTGCCTCGTTGTTACGCCCAGTGACAAGTGATCCAATGGAGCCAGAGGGACTCGAACCCTCGACCTTCTGCATGCCATGCAGACGCGCTCCCAACTGCGCCATGGCCCCGCGAAGCGAAGCGACGCCCGCCAGACGGGTATGCTGCTCGCTTGTCGGCGGGTATTAGACGGACAAGTCTCGCACAAGTCAACGCCCGTTGCACCGGCTCGGCTCCGCAGGCGTACCCGCTTGGCGAGGCGGGGAATCCCGGTGACCGAGTCGGGGATGTCCGATAAGCGCTAGTTTGTCGAGCGAACGTCGAAATGTTTGGAATCTGACCGGTGTATGCATTAGAATGGCGCCGAACCGGCGGGCGATCCATGGGCCGGCCGACCCGCCGCCTTCGTCTAGGGTTTGAGTGAACGGAAGTCTTCCGTGGCTGCAAAGCCGCGCGAACGGAAGTTCGCGGCTCGCCGTGCCGCTCGACGGCGGCAGCGGTGGTAGACGGTTCGGGAGGTTGAGCAACGATGCCCTCTAAGACAACAGTACCAGTTCCATCTCCCGTGGGTTCACCAGTCGATGACCATGCCCCGTCGGTCCGGACCACACCGGCCCCGGTGAAGCGATACCTCGACCACCTGTTCGTCGAATGCGGCCTGGCGGGCAATACGCTTAGCGCCTATCAGAGCGACCTGCTGAGTTTTTGGGACACGCTCGAGATACGAGACGTTGTTCTGCGGGATGTGACGATGCAGGATGTGCAAGCCCACTTGATCGCCCTGCAAGAGCGCGGGCTCTCGATCAGCTCGATTGCTCGGCACGCTTCGGCGATCAGAATGTACCTGCGCTACCTGTTCGCCGAACGGGAGATCCGCCGGGACGTCGCCACGCTGCTCGAATCGCCCAGACGGTGGACCTGGAACAAGCTTCCGCGAGTGCTGCACTACGAGCAGGTCGAAGAGCTGCTAGCAGCCCCAGCGCCGAAGGAGGAGTTCTACCTGCGAGATCGGGCCATCCTCGAGTTGCTCTACGCCACCGGAATGCGGGTCAGCGAGTTGGCTCATCTGACGATCGAGGCGGTCAACCTGAAAATCGGATACCTTCGGTGCCTGGGCAAGGGCAACAAGGAACGTATCATCCCGATCGGCAGTGCGGCCCGCGACGCCCTAGCTGAGTATCTCGATATCCACCGTCCGCAATTGGTCCGGTCGGACGCGGTGCGGTTGCTATTCCTGTCTCGCAACGGCCGGCTCCTCGACCGGAGCAACATTTGGCGCCTGGTGCGCAAGTACGCCACACGAGCCGGGGTGGGATCGCAGGCTTCTCCTGTCTCTCCCCACACCCTGCGCCACTGTTTCGCCACACACCTGCTGGCTGGCGGTGCCGACCTGCGAATTGTCCAGGAACTACTGGGCCACGTCGATGTCGGAACCACGCAGATCTACACCCACGTTGACGAAGCTCACCTCAAGATGGTCCATAGCCGCTACCATCCGCGTCCCTGATGCCTCGGGCCCATCGCCTGGCAGGAAACCGGGGCGACGCTATAATGCGTTCGGTCCCGCCACCGGAGACGGTGCGGAAACCTGTCTGACCATCACAGAGGCGCCAGTCGGTGAGGTCACCCGTCCGCGAGCGCCCGGGTCCGTGCGCCCGCACAGGCAACTTGCTGTAGGGGATTCGCCATGGAAAGCAGAACGCAATTCTCGGTATTCATGGTTCATCGACCCGGGCTCTTGGCCCAGATTTGTCGTGAGCTGGCCAAGGCCAAGGTCAACATTACGGCCCTGACCATGATGGACGCCAGCGAGCACAGCGTGCTCCGGCTGCTCCCCGAGAAGGTCGGGGAGACCCGGGAGGTGCTACGCCGACTCAACGCCCCGCTAACCGAGACGGAAGTGCTGGTCGTGCCATTGTCCAATCGTCCAGGCGCCGTGGCCGATGTCTGCGAGCGTCTCTCGGATGCCCATGTTCACCTCGCCTACATGTACTGCACAGCCGGCACTCGATCCGGAAAGACGGTCGCCGTCTTCAAGGTTCCGGACATCAAGAAGGCGATGAAGATCATCGAAGGCCGCCGACCCCGCTCGCGGGATATGAAAATCAAGCTACGCCGGCCCCCGGCGCGTAGACGTGCGTAGCAGCCGGCCCCTCGCCACGGAAACCTGCGACTCGGGCACGGTATCTCGCCGGATGGTGCTACACCTGTCGCAGTCGCATGAGCAACAGATCAAGCGAGAGGCTCGGGCCGGCTATCCGCACGAGGTTTGTGGCCTGCTGATCGGGCGTGTGACCCGCGATGGCGCAGACGTCATCCGGTGTGCATCGGCCCCGAACGTGACCGATGGTGATCCGCGCCGACGGTTCTCGATTGCCCCCCAGTTTCTGATTGACACCCAACGCCGCCTGCGCCAGGAGGGACTGGCCGTCATCGGCGTCTACCACTCGCATCCGAATCAACCGCCTCAGCCGTCACAGACCGACGTCACGCAAGGGTGGCCGGGCCTTTACTACGTCATTTGCCAAACCGAGCCGGATTCCTGCGGCCCCCTGACGGCCTGGTGTCTGCACGCCCAGGCCAGCGCTTTCGAGCAAGTCACCATCAGCACGTCGCCCGCCGCATAATTCCTGGATCTCCGACTGGATCGCCAACTGGGAGGTAAGGCGCGTGGTATCGGTGAACGCGGCAGGGCCGGTGGGTCGTCGTCCCGACCGGTGCCGCTGAAGAATCGGCTACCCGTGGTGGCCACCCACGGCGATCGACAGATCCTCACGACCGACGACGACTAACCAACCACACACACGCACAAGCCCCAACCAAGCCCGCCGCGATCATCACCACGCCATACGCGAAGCGAATCATCCCCAGGGTATCCTCCAGATTATCGAGGATCCCCGGGACGGTCGCGACGGCCTGACGAAACGACAGGCTGGTCCGTTCGGCTTCCTGTACGCCCGC
>JADFPW010000352.1 GCA_022562105.1 Planctomycetota bacterium | reverse complement strand
GGGTCGGCGCTGCATGGATCGCACATTCGTGTCCCCCACCGCTAAAGCGATGGGCCACCCGCTCTCGCGCCGTCCGTCCGGGACGATAGGAGGGCGGGGTTCCAACGCCACTGCATACGGCTGAGGCGTTACGGGTGCTCGAGGCGCGGTGCTCGACACGCTACGTGGATATGGAAAACCGGTCGACGACTTGGCCTTCCGGCGTAGTCACGTTCTCCCGGCCGGCGCGGTCCGTGCCGGTACGGATGTATTCGACGTGTACCGTTTGGGGAGACACCGTTAGGCGTGTGTAGCCGATGGCGGCATGGAAATCGTTCGGGTTACGCTTGCCGACATCGCCGTAGGCCTCTTTCCAGGCGCTCTTGCTCCACCACTGAGGATTGAGGTACGTCGGGCGGCCGCAACATACAAAGTCGATGCCTTCCGCCTTCTGGTGGGCAAAAATATGATCGTGGCCGTAGAAGACACATTGGGCGCCGGTGCGGTTCATCAGGTCGGTGATTTGGGCCTGCTCGCCGATCCGGGCGTACTTGGCCCCGCCGCGCCCGTAAAGGTAACCGCCGCCCTTCCGGTCCCCTCGCAGATTCCACTCCCATCCGCCCACCAGATGGTGGGTGATGACGAACTTCCAACGCGCTGGGCTGTTCGTCAGTACCCGGTCGAGCCAGCGCATCTGGGCGGCGCCCAGCGTCCATTGATCTACCGTTGACGGCGTGCCGCCGCCCGGATTGGTGTAACGGTGAACATCCAGGACGACGAACAGCGCATCCCCCCAGGTCCAGGCGTAGTAGTTTTGCAGCGGCGAGGCGTTGCCGTCGGCGCCGCCGCCGGTGGCCGGCGACGCGGGATCGCCCTTCCAGTCCTCGTTCTCTCCCCCTTCCGGGTAGGTGTCGGGCAGCGGGTTCAGACAATAGCGTTTGCGGGCGATCGTGCCCCAACGCTGCAGATAACCGACCGGCCCTTTCCCCATGCGGTGTTGCTGGTAGTAGCCGGCCTCGCCCTCGTGATTTCCCAGTACCATGTAGGTGGGGATTGATGCGATCACATCGGCGAACGAGTTTCGCCACAGCTCCCATCGCTCATACGCCCGCTGCTGGTTCATGAACCCCGGCTTGTCTTTCAGATAGTGAACGCCGGCCTCGTCGCCGATGAACACCACGAAATCCGGTCGGTCCGCCAGAACGCGATCGCAGGTCTTCTGCAGATTGGCCATGTCCGCCTCAACCCGATGGGAATGGTAGACGTGCGAGTCGGCAATCAGGGCGACGCTAAACGACTCGCCAGCCGATCGCTGGGTCTGCACTCGCCGAACGGGTCGGGCAAGCCACTCGCCGTCTCCCGGCCGGCGGTACTGCATCTGGAAGAAGAACTCCCCGCCGGGGCGAGCGCTTGACAGCGTGATGTCCGACGGATCGGGCGAAATGATCTGCTTGACTACGTCCAGTTCTTTTGCCGTCGGCCCGGCCAAGACTCGCGACTCCACAGCGCCGTTCGGAACCCATTGCACCACGCAGCCCGTGCTCGTGGGACGAAACAGGCCTTCGGGCGCTTTCATCAGCACCCGTAGTTCGTGCCGAGCCGGATCACCACCGACGTCCGGCAGGCCATCGGAGTCACTCGTCGGTCCCCGCCACGTCGCTGCACAACGCCGCACCGCCGTCCATGCGCAGATCGCCGCAGCCCCGACCGCTTTCAGAAACCCTCGGCGACTTGTGCGCTTCTCCGTCATCGTGTGTCTCGCGCGTTGGCCCGCAGCTTGAACGGCATGGCCTGGGCTTCGTCGGCTCGGATGATCTCCAGGATGGCTCGGCCTGCGGCGACTTGCACCCGGGGATCCTCGACGCCGGTCATTCGTTCTGCCAGTCTCGGTAAGGCACGAAGATCCCCGATGGCTCCCAACGCCAGCGCCGCTAGCTGCCGAATGCGATTCCGCTGGTTCCACGCCGGGTCAGCGTCGGAACCGGATGCGACACCCGAATAGTTCAGCTCCTTCAGCGCGGTCGAGAGTCCATAGTCCGATCCCAAATACCCCAGTGCGCGAGCCGCCGCCAGCTTGGTCTCCCGGTGGATTGCGCCGGCGACCTTTAACCGGAAGAGCTCCGTAAATCGTTGGTCTTTCAGCTCGCCCAGGGCGGTGATGGCGTACATCGCTCGATCCCCGTCCGATTGGGCCAGGATGACCAACTCCTCCATCGCCTCCGGATTCCCCAGAAGGGTGAGCGACTCCAACGTCTGCAACCGAACGGCCTCGTCTGATTCACGGGCCATAACCCGGGCCAGCAGCTTGACCGCAGCAGGCTCGCCCATGCGCCCCAACACCAAGGCTGTGTTCGCCCGCACGTGCGCATCGTCGTCATCCAGAAGGTAGTTGGGAATCAAATGGGTGTACCCGGTGTCGCCCAGTCGATGGAGGGCGAACACCGCGGCCACTTGCACGCTTCGATCGTCGTCACCGAGTCGGCGTTCCAGCGCCGCAGTCGAATCGTGATCTCCCAGTGAGCCGAGGGCCACGCATGCGGCAAAGCGAACCCCAGCGTGCTTGTCGGTCAGGGCATTTCGAATCCAATCCAATCCGCGCTGTGGGGCGGCGTGCTGCAGCGATTCAACCGCGTGCACCCGCACGGATGCGAGCTCGGGATACTCGATCCCTCTCCTCAAGCACTCGAACGCCGTCTCGCGCAGTTGGTAATACTGCGGCGTTCCCGGTTGGAAGTGGTTGACCTGGCACCCGGCGAGCAGCACGACCCAGGGAACGAGAACAGCAGTTCGCATCATTCGGTCGATTCTCCCTTGTTTGCGTCGCGTCGCCGCCCCAGCGATCGAACCAGCAAGTAGTCGAGGTACAACAGTATCCACATCACGGTGCAGATCTTGGCAAACAGATCGCCGATGCGTGAGTAGACACTGTGCCGCGAATCCAGTATGAGATTGGCCACCCGAACGCCCTCGATTCCCGCTCCCTGGGCCACTCCGTCCACGGTCACTCGATCGTAGATGCGTCCGTTGGGGTCGATGAAACCGCTGATACCCGTGTTGACCGCCCGGGCGATCCCCACTCGGTTCTCGACCGCCCGAAAGACGCAGATGGCCAGGTGCTGGCTCAGCTCGTCGCTGTGAATGAACCAGCCGTCGTTGCTGATATTCAACAGAAAGTCCGCCTGCTTGGCTCCATCATCTGAAGTGACGAATTCACGCGAAATGTAGGGCATGACGTCCTCATAACAGATGGGAACGCCGAATCGATAAGTTCGATCGGTTTGCGAGCGAGGCGTCATGGAATAGAGCGTGAACTCGGTCCCGGGAGTGAGCGAATACTCGTATCCACCCCGCCCGAAGGGCATTAGGTCGTTCAACCACAGATACAGAAAACGGAGGTGTCCGTAACGAAACGGGACCACCTCTCCGAAGAACACACAATGCACCTTGTCGTAGCGATCCGGCTCCCCTCCGCCGGGGCGAAAGATGAATGCGGAGTTGTGCTGACGCATGCTGGCGTACAGGTCCAGTGGAGTGTTCTGCTGAAAGATCGCTCCGACCACCACGGTGGCCTCCCGCTCCCGAGCCAAACGGTGGAACTGATCGTAGAAATACTGGGATTCGAGGACACGGCGACGCAACGACGGCGAAGTCGCGTCCAGGTTGCGAAACTCCGGATTCAGTCGCATGGGCCACGGAGTCTCGGGAAACAGGTAGATGTCGATGGCTTCGTTGCTCACCTGCTCCACCAGGTCAAAATAGGCCTGAGCCTGCTCTGTCGGACTGAGCTTGTTACCCCGTTGCTCCACAAAATGGGGGAAGTCGCGTTGAAAGACGGCCACACGCGGTCCTACGGTCGATGTATTCCGACGGAGCTGGATTTGGCCATAGATAACGGTGGCCAGTATCAGCAGTCCGACGGCTATCAGACTACCATGCCACCGGCGGCGCACCTTCGCCACGTCGGCGGCGCCACGTCCCAGGAACCACGTGGCCAGCAGGCCGTTGACGGCCGCGACGAGAAAGCTGACCCCGTACGCACCGACCAGGTCGCTGATCTGGATGAGGGTGTGAAACTCGTATTGCGTGTGCCCCAGGTAGAACCAGGGAAAGCCTGTCAGGGCCAACGCTCTGACGAACTCGTTGCCCACCCAGACCACGGGCAGCGCGATTACCAACGGTATCCCCCGGCGGCGAACCGCATGGCGCAAGGGGCATGCCATAAGCGGAAAGTAGACCGCCAGGTAGGCGGCCAGGGCAATGTACCCTTCGACGGTCACCGGTATGAGCCAGCGAACGTTCACCAGAAACACGGCCAGCCCCATGAGGTAGCTCCCCACGTACACTCGCCGAGGATTCTCGGTGGCTCCGACCACCACCAGCCAAGGGACAAGACACACGTAGGCTAGCGGCCACCAACCACTCGGCCACCACCACCGATGCGGCGGAAAAATCACGCACAGCATCACCCCGGACAACGCCAGCAGCCCTGTGATTGCCCACCACGAACGCAGAACCGGACCCACACTATCCGGCGCCGCCGGACCCTCGGATCTCAAGTGAATCAATGCGGTCGAGATTGGTCGCGGCCCCGGTGACGCGTTCCTGAATCTGTGGTTCTAGGCCGG
>JADFPW010000351.1 GCA_022562105.1 Planctomycetota bacterium | reverse complement strand
ATTCGTAATCACCGCAGACAGGCATCTTGTTAATGTCAATGCCGCGGCCGAGAGGACGTTCGGGTACTCGAAGGATGAGCTGGCCGACAATTCTACCGAGATTCTACACATCGACCATGACCACTACCTGGAATTCGGAAAGCGAATCCAGAGGGCTTTCGACCGCAGCGAAACCGCGTGCCTCGAATTCGAGCTCAAGAGGAAAAACGGCGAAGTATTCCCCACCGAACACACGGTCTCTCTTTTGAAGAACGACGCGGGAAAAACCATCGGCATCGTCAGCGTCGTCAGGGACATCACCGAGCGAAAGCGATCGGAAAGGCGCCTGCAGGAGGCGGAAAACCGCTATCGCATGCTTTTCGATCAATTGCCCGACGCGGTGGTGCTGATAGATCCGGACACCACGCTGCCGATCGAGTTCAATCACCTGGCTCCACGCCTACTGGGCTACTCGCCCGCCGAGTTTGCCAAGCTTCGCGTCGCGGACTACGACGCCAACGAATCGCCCGAGCAGGTTCGTGAGCATGTCGAGAGAGTCCTGCGCCACGGACGCGACGAGTTCGAGACCAGGATGCGCACCAAGGACGGGAGCATTCGTGACGTGGTAGTCCGCGTGCGGCTGGCCGAGATCTCCGGCCGGCCGGTGTTCCATAGCATTTTTCGTGACGTCACCGAACGCAAGAAAACCGAGGAGGAGATTCGACGTCTGGCGACCGCCCTGGAAGCGGCCGGCGAGGCAGCGCTAATCACCGACACGCAGGGGATCATCGAATACGTCAACCCGGCATTCGAAACACTGTACGGCTTTACACGGGCCCAGGCTCTGGGGAAGACTCCGCGGATACTCAAGAGTGGACAACATGATGCGGCGTTCTACGAGCAATTATGGGCGACGATCGCTGCCCGGAGGGTCTGGAGAAGCGAGATTATCAACCGGTGTGGCGACGGAACCCTGATCGAGGTCGAGGAGACCATCGCCCCGGTTTGCAGTCCGTCCGGCGAGTTGACCGGCTATGTCTCTCTCGCACGCGACGTCTCGGAGCGCAAAGAGGCCGAGCAGCGCGCCCGATCCCAGGAAGCGGAAATGGCCCGAATGGCCCGGATGAGCACGCTGGGCGAACTGGCCACCGGGATCGCCCACGAAGTCAATCAGCCCCTGGCGGCCATCGTGAATTTCACCGGGGCAGCCCTGCAGCGCGTCCGGGCCGGTGACGTCCAGTCTGACGAGCTATGCCACACGCTGGAGCAGACCGCCGAGATGGCCGAACGCGCCGGCCAAATCATCCATCGAATCAGGGATCTGGTGCGCAAGGACGATCCGCGTCGTTCGGCGACGGACCTCAATGAGCTTCTGCGCGAATCGTTGGCCCTGCTTTCCGGGAGAATCCGGGCGGGCGACGTATCGCTGGTGCTGGAGTTGACCGAGAATCTCCCACCGGTTAGTGTGGATGCGATCCAGATTCAACAGGTGATCCTCAATCTCGTGCATAACGCGGTCGAGGCGCTCGGGCAACCAGGACTGAAGAAGCATCAGGTGATTTTGCAAACTCAAAGGAGCCAAGGCGGCGCGGAAGTGATTGTGAAGGACACCGGTCCGGGAATCGATCCCGCCGTCGCCGACCGTTTGTTCGAACCATTCGTCACCACCAAGGGCGAAGGCTTGGGGATGGGCCTGCCGATCAGTGCCTCGATCATACGAGCACACAACGGCCGGCTATGGCATGTGCACGAGGACGGCGGAGCAGCCTTTCATTTTACGCTGCCGAGCGTGTAGTGTAGTAGGAGCCCAATCATGGCCTCTGAAGCAACTGTATCTGACGCCACCGTATACGTAGTAGACGACGATCGCGACGTGCGCAAGTCGCTGGCCGAGTTGGTGACCTCGATCAAGCTACCGGTCCGATGTTACGGATCGGCGACGGAGTTCCTTGACGACTTCGACGCGGACCTTCCCGGGTGCTTGGTCGTCGACGTACGCATGCCGGGCATGAGTGGGATTGAGCTTCAGGAACAAATCCGGCGGCTGGGGGCCGACATGCCCGTGATCGTGCTTACCGGTCACGGGGACGTTCCTATGGCCGTGCGGGCGCTCAAGTCCGGCGCGGTCGATTTCCTGGAGAAACCCTGCCGGGCTCAAACGCTGATCGATCGGATTCAGCATGCCCTGCAGATCGATGCCCAATTCCGCGCCGCACGGGCCAGGAAGGAAGAGACTGGCAAACGTCTCGCCTCCCTGACCAAGCGTGAGAGGAGCGTCGTCGAGATGATCGCTTCCGGGATGACCACCAAGGGAATCGCCGCAGAGTTCGGGGTCAGCACTCAAGCGATCGACGCCCATCGCGGGCGGGCCATGAAGAAGCTCAACGTCGCTACGGTACCTGCCTTGGCCGTCCTGGTCGCAGGAGCAAAGGGAAGCTAGCCACCTCCCGGCTAGTTGGTAAAACCAACCTCTACCCGGGAAACAGCACCAAGCTCCAGGTCAGTTGTTGCGTATGGGCGACTCTGGGGTCAGCCCAAGACCCGATCTTTTCGCAGTTGCCGCCTGCCCGAGCGAGGATTCTCGCCCCGAAGGGTGGTAGGCAAGAAAACCATCCGGGTCGCGGCCACTAGTCGATCGAAAATCACCGGTAGGGGCCCAATTCCGCCGATGTTAATGGCTAGGGGCCGCCGCGGGTCGGCTATCGCTGCCGGTCTGGCAGCCGAAGTGCCCGTGGACGGTGCCCGATGGCTCATCATAGGAATCACCGCATTGAACACGGCGACATTCGAGCAGAAACCGACGCGGACTATTCGGCTCGGCGAGGCCAAGATCAAGGCCATCCTGGATCGCCTGGACGAGGCGGACAATGCGGCGATCAACTCGTCTGGCGGAGGGCACTACGCATACCGAGCTAAGTCGGCTGCACTGGTACGCATGCAACAACCCGGTGGCGGAAGCCCAGCCATGTTTCACTGCCCGACGCGATACATCAACAACTCCAGTCTGGGATGTTTGCACGGGGGCTACGTGCATCCCAGGACTCGATGCTCGGTGCAGCTCTTTACCACGCACGGCACCTGGAAGGATCTGGACGGGGTGGTGGATGCGTGTACGCACGTCGACGCTAACGTCCACGAGTTGTGCATTCGATTCGACGACGAAATCGATCCCGGTCAGTTCTGCCCCACGGCGGTGCGGCATCGCATCCTGCTAATCGAAGAGAGCACCTCGCTGGCCCGACTCGCCATTCACGATCTCCAAGCTCTCAACGCCGAGATCGAACATGTTACCGACGGTCGCAAGGGAGTGGAGACTGCGCTCAAGAACAACTACGACCTGGTCTTGCTGGATGTCGAATTGTCGGACATGGATGGGCTTGAGGCGGTTAGGGAGATGCGCAAAGAAGGCTACACCGGCACGTTGGTTGCGTTCACCGCCCGCAGCGGTCCGGAGGAACAGAAACTCGCCGTCGAAGCCGGTTTCGACATGCACGTAGACAAACCCTACAAGCGCCAGGACATGAGTCGACTGCTGGAGGGGCTCATGGAGGAGCCGATCTATAGCAACTATCAAGCTGACCCCCAAATGACCGACCTTCTCAAGACTTTTGTGGAAGAGTTGCCCGGTGAGGTGCGGGCGATGCGACTGGCGGGTATCCACCGGGATGCTGAAAGGCTCGCCTACTGTGCGCGGTCGATGAAGGCTTCCGCGGGAAGCTATGGATTCGACATACTCGCGGACGCGGCGGCCAAGATCACCGAGGCGCTCGCCCAAGGGCGGTCAGCGGCTGACGTCGAGATACTGGTGGCGGAGTTGGTCAAGCTGACTGGGCAGGTGCGAGCGTGAGTCCGGCGCATCTCCAACGAGCCGCGGACTTCAGTCCGTGCGGGCGGAAGTCCGCGGCTGGCGACCTCGGTACGGCGGCCCCCACGGCCGGGGCGCCATTGTGTAACGCCGGCGCCAAGGTCAGTCCGAATCAGGTCGCCTCCACCCGCGAGTCCGGGGAGCGCCGGTGGTGAAGCCATTGGAGTCAGCATCGATCTCTACGTGGTCAGGCGTTCGTATCGCCCTGGCCCTGCTTCTGATGATCTTCGTGACCGAGATCGGCGTCCATTGCATCCTGGCGGTCGTGCTCCCCGACCAAGTCAGTCCATGGACCGAGGCGCTGGTGGATGCCGGGCTGGTGAGCCTGGCGATTACTCCGGCGATGTACTGGATCATCGTTGTGCCGCTCCGGCTGACGCTGGCCGAGACGCAGACGAAGTCGGAAGCCATCCTTTCAAGCGCCGCCGACGGAATCATCACCATCAACCCGGATGGTATCGTCGAGTCCTTCAACCGGGCCGCGGAGAAGATGTTCGACTACACCAGCGATGAAATCGTTGGTCGCAACGTATCTGTCCTTATGCCTGCCCCACATGCCGACGAACACGACGACCACCTGGACCGGTATGCCAGAACCGGCGAACAGCACGTCATCGCCCTCCGGCGCGAGGTCGTCGGACAGCGCCGGGACGGGACGACGTTTCCGATGGATCTACACATCAGCGAGATTCGCCACGCCCACGGGCGCATGTTCGCCGGGATCACCACCGACATCACGCAGCGCAAATGCGCGGAGCGAGAAATGGC
>JADFPW010000350.1 GCA_022562105.1 Planctomycetota bacterium | reverse complement strand
CGCGGCGGGGCCGGATGGCGATTCCGCGCTGCCCGGCGGCGCAGCGGATGTGCCGAGGCTCGGGTCCGGGTGCCCCGCCGACCTATGCGGACTGGCAGGTGGCCACCCTTATGGTGGTCGCGGTCCTGGCCAGCCGCAAGAGTAAGCGTGCACCGTATCGCTATCTGTTTGGTCGTCGCAAGGGGTTGATGAAGCGGCTCGGCCTGCGGACGTTTCCTGGTAGAAACACCTATTTCGATCGCTATCGCCACGCCTATGAGCTGTTCCAGGCAGGGGTGATCGAACAAGGACATCGGGCGATCAGCGATGGGCTGGTCGATCCGTAGGTGCTGGCGGCGCCCATGTTCGCGTACCAGTTGCGGGTGCGATACCACTGCAGAAACGGCGCTACTAACGGAGCGATTCAGTGGATTCTCGACGCGATATAATTCCCGGACGGCCTCACGCTTGCGTGAGCATGGCACTCGGCGACCGTGAGTCTGGCGTTTCGCCAGGGCAATTATCCATCGCAGGGACCGAAGCGAGCTAGGACAAACCCGACATCGAGCGGGTCGACAGCGCCATCACCGTTCTGGTCGGCCACGTCGCACGACGGATCGCCCTCACCGACGGGACAGCCGAATCGAGCCAACACAAAACCGGAATCCAACGGGTCCACCGTGCCGTCATCGTTGGCATCGCCTTCGCAGGGTTCGTCGGGTGGAAGCGTCGTGAAGGTGAAGTTGTCGATGATGGCGCCCGTAAACTCGATGCGCACTATCCCCGCGTCGGGGTCCATGACCTCGAAGTTGGCCGGGTCGGCGAAAAAGGTGGCCTCGTTGCTGTCGACCTCGCCGATGGGATTGTCATCGGCGTCGAAGGCTGTGGCTGTGCCTTCAGGGAACCCGAACCCGTGGACGTAGAAGAAGTCCACGGAATCCACCGGCTCGTCAAAGATGACTTCCCCGCCGGCCCGATCGATGTGGTAAGAGAACGCACCGGAGGCGTACAGCGGCAGGAGCCCTGTGGTGACCACTATACCACCCGTCCAGTTCGACCCTTGATAGGAGAAGTCGGTTGTACCGGGGTCGGTAATCCCCAACTCGTCCCCCTCTCCGTCGAAGAAGATGGTCACCGTAGTCTGGGCGGTGGCCGGGGCGACCGCCGCAAATACCAATGCCAAGCTGAGGCATGCGCCTACAAAGAATTGCATTGCTTCTTCTCCTCTATTTGAGACCATACACCCCGCCCGCCGGTCATTGCACGACGCCAACGGGCAGGTATGCAAACCTTCCGTCGGTCCGGCCCAGACGGGTCCAGCATCCCTTCCCTATACCCGGTATGGGGATGGCGAGTCAAGCGTCGTAGCGCCGGCAAGCTGGACGCGCCCGGAACAGATGCGCTCGGCCCAGATGCGGTCGGCTCTGCTGGCGTGCCGGGACGGGCTGGGCCAGTCATGCCTGTCACGCGAATTAAACAGACTGCAACGCGGCGGAACTCCCCGGGAGATCGGGAGTTTTTTTCGGACCCCGCAGAGCTGCCGTCTCCTCAGTTTCCGAGGCGCTAGCCCACGTTGGGTCAGTCGCCTAGCCGACGACGTTCGAGTCTGTTGACCACCACCGCGCCGACTGTGTCGCCGAGGACGTTGGTCGACGTGCGGAACATGTCCAGGAAGGCATCGACGGCGAAAATGAGAGGAATGTAGTAGATCGGTAGATGCACGGCGCTGGCCACCAGCACCATGGTGACCAGGCCGGCGTCGGGGACAGCCGCAGCCCCGACCGATGCGAGCACAGCGGTGATGAAGATCAGAACCGTGGTCATGGCGGTCATGGCGATGGTGACATCGTCCAGGCCGCCGTAGATCTGGATCAGGAAGATGATGGCCACACCCTCGTACAGGGCGGTGCCGTCCATGTTCATGGTCGCCCCCAGCGGCAGCGAGAAGTTGGCTACCTTGGGCGAGACCTTGAGCTTCTCGGTGACGTTGGCGATGGTCACCGGGAGCGTGGCGGCGCTCGAGCGGGTGGTGAAGGCGATCATCCAAGCCTCGCGGATACCCTTCCACAATCGGATAGGCCCCACTTTGCCGATGGTTGCGCAGATGGTGACCAGCACGGCGACGTGGACCAGGATGGCCCCGATGACGGTGGCGCAATACCAACCCAACGTCTCGAAGATCCCCGGTCCGTTTTGGGCGACCATCTTGGCCATGATGCAGCCGATGGCAAACGGGGCGACCGACATCAGCCAGTGCGTCACCTGCATGATGACCGCGTTCAGGCCTTGGAAGAACGCGATGACGTTGCCGGCTGCGGGGACGCGAGCGACCGTGATGGTGCAGGCGATCCCCAGCAGCAGGGCGAAGAAGATGATCCCCAGCGAGTTGGGCGGTGTAGCGGACACCGAGGCAAACGGGTTGGTGAGCAGTGGTCTTACGATATCATCTTTGAATATGTCGCCCGCGGTTCGCCCCTTGGCGCCGGTGAGCTTGTGGAACTTGGCGGCATCCTGTCCGCGTGCTCCGGATTCGCCTTCTTGCACGGAGATCCAGGCCAGAAAGTCCGGGCGGGCGTTTCCGTCGGCGTCCAGGGCGTCTTGATCGGTCTGGGCATGGAACTGGTCGCGGTATTGCACCAGTTCAGCCACACGTTTGTTGCGCACCCCCTGAGCGGCGTCCGTCTTGCCGGGCTTG
This sequence comes from Planctomycetota bacterium, assembly GCA_022562105.1. GTDB lineage: Bacteria > Planctomycetota > Phycisphaerae > UBA1845 > UBA1845 > JADFPW01. Next base: position 1,958 of record JADFPW010000350.1, on the reverse strand, counting down.
ATGGTGAGCACGAAGACCAACCCGATGATCACCGCGATGGTCGTCGTGGCCACGTAGTAGAGCATCGTCTTCCAGCCGATGGCCCCGAGTTCGCTCAGATTCGGCAGGCTGGTGACGCCGGCCACGATGCTGGCCAGGATCAGGGGGGCGATGATCATTTTGAGAGCGCCCATGAAGATGGTGGGTCCGAAGAGATCCAGCCACCACATGGCGGTTCCGATCCAGGCGGGCTCGGGGACGGCGGCTTCGACGGCTTGCTTCTTCAACCACCAGAGCCCCAGCCCCACGACCACGCCGAGGGCCATGCCCAAGAAGATCAGGTTGTGCAGTTTGCCTTTCATCAGCCGCGCCCGGGTGGAATCCTACGTCCGCAGTGTTTCGGCGTCCACATCCATTACACTGGTGGGCAAGCCACCAGTGGCACCCCCCACCTCTTGGGTGTTTCGATGTCCACACTTCCGGCGCGACCAAAGGCCACCCCGGGACGGACGATCGTGAACCGCGAGCCCGGTACGGGCGAAAGTGCCCAGCCAGGGGCGCACGCCCTTGGGAATGTTGGGCTCCATTGCCCCAAGCCTCAGCGGGGCGGCAGACCAGCGCATTGCCTTCTATCGCCCCCTGCGGGGCTGCGTGGGACAGGCGTCGTGGTCATTGAATCTCGTAAGGATCGCGTAAACTGCGTGCGTATTGAACGGGCATCGAACCGGTATCCAACCGATCGCCCAGCGCATCTAGCCCGCGTTTTGGACTTGCCAGGGCAGATCGGAGTATCGTTTTCGTCTCCGGGCGGGTGGAGGAATGGCATGACGCCGGGGACTTACAGCGGGTGAAACGAAGTACGCGCCAATGCGAGTCATCGCGTGTAACCGGTTGTCTTCACGAGACTTACGAACGTTTCGGTGCTCTGCAAGCGTGAGTGTTTCGGAGTCAATTCGAGCCCAAATGTGCGAGGCGCGCGTGCCGCTCTGCGTCCAAGTTTTGTAGACGATGAAATGGAGAGCCCGCTGATTCGATGGCGTGTGGTATGGTTCCTTGTCCCCCTCACCCCCACCTTCTGCCTCGCCTGGGGCTACGACGGCCACCGCATCGTCGGGGACATCGCCAGCCACTACCTCGACACTCAGGGCCGCGACGTGCTTCGTGTTGTGGGCATGGTTGATGCCCGATAAGCGGCCGGAGCGTTGGCACTGCGGTGGACGTTTGCCGTGAGCGCACAGCAGCCACAGGAAGCCGACGACAGATCGACTACGGAATTGGACGCCCGTGTTCTCTCGGTTATGGACCGGCCGTTGAGCTTCAACTTGCGGTGTCTTGGCACTCCGCCTCGACAGGGCGTCGTCGAAGGACACACATTCCCAGCATCATCACGGCCAGGTTGATCGCTCCAATCCCTCCGCAGATGCCGGTTGGAGTGGAGCGTCCTTCCGCGCTCGATGAATCACCCTCCATGCCGCCATCGGGCGTCGGTTCGACGTCGTCGATCGTATCGGGCGTGTCGGTGAGACCGCTCTGATCTTCGTCTTCCATCGAAGGTGGCTCGTCCGTATCAACGGGTTCGGTGTCATCAGGGGTGATCGGCTCCTCCGGGTCGGGCGGATTCTCGTCAATCGGATCCGGGTCCAGGGGCGGCTCCTCCGGTTCGGGCTGGACTTGGATACGTTCCACCAGGATCAGCGTAGACGATTCGTTGTTCGCGCTGTCGGTGGCCCGCACTGTGATAACGTTTGCTCCGTCCGCAAGCTCGATTGGGCCCGTGCTCCATTCCGAGAGACCGTCGCACGGCCCGCTGGCGCCGTGGTCGATGGACCAGTTCACGGTCGTGATTACGCCCAGATCATCCTCAGCCGTACCGTTGAGCACCACCGTCGTCTGGTCTGTCGTGATGTTGCCGTCTTGGGCGACGGTCAACGTCGGCGGGGTGGTATCGACGATGTTTTCCGGCTGAATGAGCAGCGACA
>JADFPW010000349.1 GCA_022562105.1 Planctomycetota bacterium | reverse complement strand
GGAACTGGCCTGGGGCATCGGGAACGCTCAGGTACTCGTCCCAGGTCACCGGCATCGTGCAATTCACGTCCTGTGGTTGGAAAGTCTTGGTGGTTGGATACGGTCCATTCTCGCTCGGTCCACGACCGCCAGCCGACGAGGCTAACGTTAGCCTTCTCTTCGGCGCGGGGCCGGATTTCCTCCAGTCGATATAGTCACCTCCTGAGGCACCAACCAGTCAGGCCGATCCTTGCTCGACGGCGTGGCGTAAATCCTGTTCAGATCAGGCCTACGGACACGGTCCAAACCGGGCCAGTATGAAACCGACGTCCAACGGATCTACCGAACCATCACCGTTCTGGTCCGCGGTGTCGCAGCCGGCATCGCCGGTGCCGACCGGGCAGCCGAAGCGGGCTAGGACAAAGCCGGCGTCGAGCGGGTCAACGACTCCGTCGCCGTTGGCGTCGCCTTCGCAAGGACCGCCGTCGAGGAACAGCACCCACACCGCGCCTCGGAAAGGGCCTCCGTCGCCATCGTGGCTTGCCCCCACGACCAGGTCGCTCAGCCCGTCGCCGTCGAGATCGCCCAGCGAGGCCACCGAGCTGCCGAACCAATCGGCATCATCCAGGATGCCGCCAAAGCCGCCATCGGTGTCGCTGATTTTCTGGTGCGACTTGACGGTTCCGTCGGGGTTGAGAAACAACAGCCACTCCGCCCCACGGTGGTAGCCCCCGTCGTCATCGAAGACTGCTCCGACGGCCAGGTCGCCCACGCCGTCGCCGTCGAGATCGCCCAGCGAGCCCACCGAGTAGCCGAACCAATCGAAGTCATCCAGCGTGCCGGTGAAGCCGCCTTCGGTGTCGCTGATTTTCTGGTGCGCCCTGACCGTGCCGTCTGTGTTGAGAAACAGCACCCACACCGCACCCCGGTCCCAGACCCTGTCCAAAGGGGCGCCGACGGCCAGGTCGCCCACCCCGTCACCGTCGAGATCACCCAGCGAGGCCACCGAGGTGCCGAAGAGATCGCCGTTATTCAGGTTGCCGGTGAAGCCCCCTTCGGTGTCGCTGATTTTCTGGTGCGCCTTGACCGTGCCGTCGGTGTTGAGAAACAGCACCCACACCGCCCCGCGGTCCGTGCCCCCGTCGTCATCGGTCCGTGCCCCCACGGCCAAGTCTCCTACGCGATCGCCATCGAGATCGCCCAGCGAAGCCACCGAGACGCCGAAGTTATCGTTATCGTGCAAGCCGAACAGGATGTCGGCGCCATTGATTTTCTGGTGAGACTTCACCGTGCCGTTAGAGTTGAGGAACAACACCCAAACCGCACCACGGGCCGGTCCTCCGGCGTCATCCCATTGTGCTCCCACGGCCAGGTCACCCACGCCGTCACCATCCAGATCGCCCAGGGAGGCCACCGAGGAGCCAAAGCCATCGCCCTCACCAAGTTCGCCGGTGAAGCCGCCTTGCGTGTCGCTGATCTTCTGATGGGACTTGACAGTGCCGTCGGTGTCGAGGAAGAGCAGCCACACCGCGCCGCGGCCGGTGCCCCCATCGTCATCCCACCATGCCCCCACGGCCAGGTCGCCTACACCATCGCCGTCGAGATCGCCCAGGCAAGCCAGCGACTTGCCGAAGTCATCCGAATCATCCAACACTCCCGCGAAGCCGCCTTCGGTGTCGCTGATCTTCTGGTGCGACAGCACCCAGCCGGGTTGGGCCAAGGCTCGGCCGCCGAACCCCAGGAAGAGGACGGAGATCAGAGCCCAGCACCAGAGCCTCCGTGCGGACAGGTGATACGCTGTGGTTTTCATGGTTCCTCTCCGGGCCGGACGTCCGTGATGATGACTGTCCGAGTGAATCCACCGGCTGTTGCATGGGTTTCGAGAGCAATGCATGCGACCACCTCCTGATCGTGTTCGCTGAACCACATGCCCTACGCCGCCCGCTGCCGGACCGTTGTCTGCGAGTGGCTTGATGCACTGGCAGGCTCGCCTAGCCCGGCAGGCGCTGGTTTCACTATACCAAGAGCGTACCGGTCAATTCAATGCCAAATCCTTCGGTGCGCCCCGCTTGGGCATCTCCTGCTTCCCGCTCGTGGGCGTGGAATCCCTGTTTTGAGGGGTTCTGACCTGGAATTCCCTGCAGGCTCAGCCAGTCAGATACTTGTCGAACCAGCCCAAGATGCGACGGAGGCGTTCGGCACGGTTTTGGGGGCGACCGCCGCGGGATAGGCCGTGGGGTTCGCCCTCGAAACGGACGAACTCCACCTCGCGTCCCAGCATCTTCAGCGCTGTGAACAGTTGCTCGGCTTGCTCGATGGGACAGCGCAAGTCCTGCTCCGAATGGATGATGAGCAACGGAGTGGTCATTTTCTTGACAAGAGTGAACGGCGATTGGCGGCGCAGGGCTTCAACCGATTTCCAGGGCGAGCCGCCGAACTCGGGACCCATGTGGAAACCGTAGTCGCTGGTGCCGTACATGGATTCCAGGCTGACCACGCTGCGCTGGGTGACGGCGGCCTTGAATCGATCGGTCTTGCCGATAACCCAGTTGGTCATGTACCCGCCGTAGGAACCGCCGGTGATGCCGACACGCTTCTTGTCCACATAAGGCCTGGAGAACAGCCAATCGGACACGCGGGAAATATCCTGGTAATCGACCGTTCCCCAAGCCGCGTGGATGGAGGTCATGAAGTCCAGGCCGTACCCGGCGCCGCCGCGCGGATTGCTGAATACCACAACATATCCCTGGGCGGCGATCCATTGCATCTCGTGAAAGAACGCGTAGCCGTACTGACCCTGCGGGCCGCCGTGAATCTCCAGAATGGCGGGGTACTTGCGCTTGGGATTGAAACCCGGCGGTTTGATGACCCAGCCTTCGATCTTCACCGGGCCGGACTTGACCTCGAATCGTTCCGGTTCGCCTACGTGGACCTTCGCCAGCAACTTGCCGTTCACTTCGGTGAGCGTTCGGTATTGGTTGCCGCCAGCGGCGCCGGCCGCCACATCGGAGCTGTTGGGGTCATAGACCGCGATGTCGCCGGGGTTGGTGGCTGTTCCTATGCTCAATGCGATGGGGCCGTCCGGGCCGGTTCTCTGCATGTTGATTACGTTGACGGATCCTCCGACTTCGCATCTCAGATCACGTTTCTTGATTCCCCGGCTGTAGACGCGGGTGGCGCCGTTCTCGCTGACTGTGAACCAGATGCGGGTGCCATCGGGTGACCAGATGGGCGTGTCGGCCTCGAATAGGGCAGCGGCCACGTCGCCCAGGGTGATGTTGACGCACGGGTTGTCGATTTCGCGGGTGAGTTCGCTGGGTCGTCCGCCGCCGGCCGGTAGCAACCAGATGCGATCGAGATGCAAACCCCACTCGCCCGGTTTGGCGGCGCTGCCTACGTAGGCGATGGTCTTGCCGTCGGGCGACCAGGAATGGGCGCTGCGACTGCCGTGGGTGGTGGTCAGTTTTTTGATTCGCCCACCGGTGGGTTTCACCACGTAGATGTCGGCGTTCTCCAGGTACAGGTCGGGATCCTCGACCCGGTTGGATAGAAAAGAGACGAGCTTTCCATCGGGACTGAATCGCGGTTCGCTGTCGTCGTAGGGGCCGCGGGTAAGCTGGCGGGGTCTGCCGCCGGTGGCGCTGATGGTGTAGACGTGCGTGTACTCACCGTTCCAAAAGCCCGCGCCGTCGAGCTTGTGGTGCAGCCGGCTGACGTGGCGGTATTGGGCTTGCTTCTTCCATTCGTCGGTCTTCTCGTCCCGGGCGAGTTTGTCCCGGTCGGTGAGCGGTTGGTAGGTGTAGGCGAATCGCCGTCCGTTGGGGGAGAATGCGTAGTCGTGGACCGTGCCGTCTCGATCGGTGATGCGCTCGGGCTCGCCGCCGTTCATGGGCATGACCCACAGCGAGCTGCCCTTGTCGCGGTCGGAGAGAAACGCGATCCGATCTCCGCTGGGCGACCACTTGGGGAGCGTATCGTTATGCTTTCCGTTGGTCAGCGGGCGGGTCTTGCCGTCGGCGACGTCCACGATCATCAGTTGGACGTAGTTCTTGTTGTCCTTGATGTCGAAGCGCTTGAGCTCGAACGCGATGCGGGTGCCGTCCGGGGACATGGCCACCCGCCCCACTGCCCGCAGGCGAAACAAGTCGTCCAGCTTCATCGGTCGTTTGCGTTTCATGGCGTCTCCTTTGGGTACGAAGGGGCATAGCCTACGCGAATCGACTCGTATGGCAACCCGGTCCAGGTGGGCGACTGATCGTCGATGACGGGCGGGCCTCGTCGGTAACTGTCGTGGATGCTTCGTGGGCGCGGCCGGGTCGGGTACAATCCTACCAGCCGAGAACTTCAGTTCTGGCAACACCCACCGGTTGGAAACCGGTGCCACACAGGGCACTGAAATGCCCAGCTTGCTGAATGCTATGGCAATTGCAGAGGATGATTACGCGAAGAAGCACTGGAGCGGATGCGTTCTGCGCTGGCGTCGCCTCGCAAGCCTCGGCGGGTTGTTCCTGGCGGTGAGTTTCTTCCTGCCGGCCGTGGATGGGTGCAGCTCGCCAATCGTTCCCGCTCAGTATGTGTGGGAGGCGTTCTGTGAGCCGTCCGGATCCGTCACCGAATGGGTATGGTTGTTCTCGGTCATGATCGCGGCGTACCTGCTCGG
>JADFPW010000348.1 GCA_022562105.1 Planctomycetota bacterium | reverse complement strand
CTGACACGCGGGATCGGTCGTGCATTCGGTGTCGTTGCAGTCCGTTGCTCCGTCGCAGTCGTTATCGATTCCGTCGGTGCATGACGTTTCGCTAGCCGGCGGCGCACCGCAGTCGAACTCGCAGGAACACTGGTCTTCGCCCGGATCGCAGAACGTGTCACCGCAGAACGGCGGAGGTCCGCAGTCGATTTCGCAGTTGAAACCGTCTTCGCTGCCCTCACAGACCAGATCGCCGCAGCACGAAGCCGTGGCCGGATCCTCTGTGCAGGTGTTTCCACCGCCGGTGCAGCGGTCGTCGCCACATCCGACGGGATTCTGACCGTCGCCGTCGCCGCAGCAATAGCGATTGCTGGGCTTGCCGTTCTGTTTGCCGTTGCAGTCATCTGGGCAGGATAGGCAGTCCTCGCCGTCGCCGATCTCGCAGATGCCGTTGCCGCAACTTGCCCCCGTTCCGCTAAAACAATCGGCCGGGCAGTTGTCGCAGTCCTCGCCGGCTTCGCACACACCGTTGACCACACACACGCACGCCGGATCACCGGTACAGTCGCCGTCGTCGCAGTCGGTGAGCCCGTCGCAGTCCTCGTCCAACCCGTCGGCGCAGCTTGTCTCCGCCGCTGGCGGCGATCCGCAATCCTGGGGACAGCTGCATTGATCTTCGCCGCCATTACAGGCGCCGTCAGGACAAACGGCAGGCTGAACAAGGTTTAGTGAATTGATTACATCGATTCGGCCATAGCCATAGCCGCGGTCAAAACCGGCCGTACCCATATCAATTGCGCCGTCGCGGATGATCTGGCGCACCTGCGCGGGAGTAAGCGACGAATCGGCACTGAGAATCAAGGCCGCCAGGCCCGCGACCATCGGCGAAGACATACTCGTTCCTGACTTCGGCGTAATACTGTTTCCGCCAGGTGAGATACTCGCTGACCAGATAACCGACCCCGGTGCTACCACATCCAGGAAGTCGCTCTGGTTGCTGAAGTCCACCAGGTCGTCAACGCTGATGCCCGTCTGAGGCGCCCCACACCAGTTGAAGGAACTGGTGCCGTTTTCGCAGTTGGGGTAGTCGTCCTTGTACGTGGCGCCGACCGCGATGACGTCCGTTCCGCAAGCCGGCGAACCCATCGAATTCGTATTGCACTCGTTTCCGGAAGCCGCAACCACAACAACCCCGGCAGCCACGGCGTTATTCGCCGCGTTCGCCCAGGCGTGCGAATCACATGTTCCGGCGAAGTTTCCCGTGCCGATGCTCAAGTTGATTACGTCGGCAGGTCCGTTGGGCATGGTCGGATCGGCGCACCAGTTGATGCCCGCAATGATGTCGCTATCGAAGCCGCCGCCAAAAGAGTTTAGAATCTTTACTCCGATCAAGGTTGCGTTGTGGGCCACACCTTCGAAGGGCTCCGATCCGTCGCAGCCGAAGTCAACGCTCAGACCCGCTCCGCCAACCGCGATGCCGGCCACATGTGAGCCGTGACCGTTGTCGTCTTCTGGGTTGCTGTCATCATTGTAGAAGTCGTATCCCGCAGCCGTGTCGATACGGTCGGCGTACATCAAGTGATCGGAATCGATACCGGTGTCGCAGATACATACACGAATACCGGTGCCGTCGGCACTAAAGCCCGCGCCGGTTAGCTGGGTCGATAATCCACGAACCAGCGGCGTGGCTTCGTCCAGCCTAATGACGTTCTCGTGGTACTCGTCCTCTTCGACGCGGGCCACATCCGGCATGTTGCGCAATGCATCTATCGCGGCCGGTGGGATATCGCGGATGTTGATGACATCGGGCAAAACCGTGTCGTATTCGTACTTGACGAAGCCGCCTTGGTTGTTTGCGAAGATGTTCACCGCGGCACGATTTGCACCGGGATTCATATACACCAACACGCTGACATTTCCGGGCTGAACGCCCTTGGGTGACGGAAGGTCAGCCTGCGCTATCGCATCCTCGGCGGGCTGCAGCTCAGGAGCGGGTTTCAGCTCAGTTGCGGGCACCGCCTCCGCTTGGGCCCAGGTTTCTTGGGGCATCATTAAGAGAGCTGCAACCAAAAGAGACGAGTACCGGCCGAACCGCCGGCCAAATCGGTTAGTGACGCTCAGCTTCCGGGCTTGCCGATCCTCTTTCATTCTCTTTGCCTCCTGCAGGAGATGGTATTGAGTCGTACCGGCCCGCGCCGTCTCGCCCTGGGGTCGGCCCTATCTCCGTGATCCTAGGCACGCCTATGCCGCCTTGCAAGTCTGCTCCCCCGATAAGTGTCGGGGTCGGTGAGACGCTGACCAATCGGGTATCATTTCCGGGCCAGGCCCGCTGCTGGTAGCCTGGCAGATCCGACGTTACTGACCCGTATCGAGAACCGGTGGAATCGGCACTCGCGAAGCCTCATCGTCTAGTTGCTCAAGCCGGCCCCGATAACCTCCGATGAGCCTAGAGGGGCGAGGCTGCGCACAAATCGCATCCCCAAGACGGTCGTTATCATGATCATGGAACTGGCCAAGCGCGTCGGGCTCAACCGCATCAAACCGCTCTACTACGTCTACCACAAGTACCTCTGCGACGACCCCCATCCGCTCAACATGCCGAGTAGACCAACGGTCATGGACACCGACGGACAGCGATTCTGGGTGTCCAACCCGGCCGAGTCGTACATCGGACGATCCATCTTCTTCCACGGGGCGTGGGAGCCGGACGCGACGGCGGTCGTGGACCGTCACGTAAATAGGGGTATGACCGTCGTCGATGTCGGCGCCCACACCGGCTACTACTCGCTTCTATTCGCCAAGCGGATCGGGCGCACCGGCCGGGTCATCGCGTTTGAACCCGAAGCGGTCGGTCTTGACTACCTGCGCCGCAACATCGCCCTCAACCAACACGAAAATGTCACGATTGTGCCCCTGGCCCTTTCCGATTGGAGCGGGACTGCGGCGATCGAAGGTAAGACTTACCTCTGTGTCCCGAGTGTCTTCGCCGACGCCCGCGAGCACGCGTCGGATCGAAGCGATGCGGCCGGCTTGGCTTTGCGTCGGGCGGGGCGTATCGACGTGACTTCGGCGGCGGACAATCCAATTCGTACAGCCGCCTTCGACGAGCTGGTGCCGGAGTTGGGCATCCGGCGACTGGATTTCGTCAAGATCGATGTTGAGGGCGCGGAATGGCACGTCTTGAAGGGGATGCGGGCATCCCTGGAACGATGGTCGCCGGGACTGCTGCTGGAGATCCATCCTCCTCAGCTCAAGCGTAGTGGTCAGAGCGAATCCGAAGTGCTGCGTCTACTCGATGACTTGGGTTACGCGCGTCAACTGGTAGGCCCACCCTCGCCCTCCGGCGTCTACACCGTCTACGCTCGAAGGAGCTAGTGGTGACACCGAGCAAGGTGCGGCACCGGTTTGCACCGGTGGATCCGGAGCCGACCGACCACACGGGCCAACAGTCTGTGCCACACGCCCGGGAGTCACTTCGGACGACCCCTCGATCTCCTTCGCCGGGCGAGCCACTCCCCTCCGGTGGTGTCCATCGCCATCGACCCGCAGACCACACCGATGACGTTCCGCGCGACTCGCCAAGGCCTGCCCCGCACACAGGCATTATCACCCCCCCATACGCGTAGCATTCGCACTGCCTGCCTACTACGCGCAGGCCTCGGCGATATCGTAAGTCCTTCCGGTGGTGCGGAATCGGGAAAGACTGGAAGAATGGGTACCGCGGCTTGGGTCCGCCTTCTCTACCCTATTTACTTTCCTTGCCCTGCAGGCAGGATTGATCGCGGGTACGGTGGGTTGCGGAGCCCCGGCCCCCTCCCCTTCCAACACGGGCGAATCCGCACCGATCATTCTGGGCTTGGACGGAGGCGGTGAACTCACCGTGTCCCCCGGGGCGCTGGTCACCTTGACCGCGTCGAATGGCGGATCAGGGGCGACGACCGACACATCGTACACGTGGACTCAGGTGTTCGGTCCGCCGGTCGATTTCGGCGATGGCCTCGGCGAGTCGATCAGCTTCATCGCTCCAACGCCGCCTCGCCAAGATCCGATTCTGCTGTCCTTCGAGATCCTGATCGTATCGGACGGCCTGGAAGCGCGTGACACGCTGAACGTAGTCGTTGATCCGGCATTCGCTGAGGGAGAGATCCTCTACTCCGAAGTCCAGGACGATTCATCCGGTACGCAGGAGTCGTCCGACGGAGGGTCTTCCGGGAGCGACACCGACGAGATCCCTCCTCCTGCGAGTGATGATCCCGCTGACGGCGAATCCGACTCTGGGCCACCCCCGCTCGCCGACGCCGGCAGCGACCTGCTGGTGGAATCGGGAAGCGTGGTGATGCTGGACGGGTCGGGCAGTAGCGATCCGAACGGCCTGCCGCTGACCTACCACTGGACTCAGGAGAGCGGACCGACCGTCGAACTGCTCGACTCAGACAACGTGTATGCGTGGTTCCTCGCCCCGGCGCCCCCCACGGACATTCTGCTTACCTTCGTGCTCACCGTGGACAACGGATCCGGACCGGCAACCGATGCGGTCGTGGTGGTCGTTGGGGCATTGTTCGAGGGGGCGTCGCTCGGGCCGACCGCCGACGCCGGCCCCAATCAGGAGGTCGCCGAGGGGGGCGACGGCAATCTCGACGGCAGCAACAGCACTGCGCCTGGTA
>JADFPW010000347.1 GCA_022562105.1 Planctomycetota bacterium | reverse complement strand
GGCTCGACCGGCATGGTCGGGGCGCGATCCTTGTCGTCAAAGATGAACCCCTGCCAGTTGCCGCTGCCGTCGTTGCCCAGGTTGATGTAGATGCGCGGATGCGAAATCGACTTGTTGTTCCCAACCTTGCTCAGCGTGGTCGCGGTGACCATGTCCAGCCAGCCGTCGCCATTGACATCGACGAAGATCACGTCGCGGTCGTTGGTCTCGTCCAACATGCCCTGGCTGGTCAGGCCGGTCTCTTCCAAGGTCACCGTGGACGCGCTGGCCAACTCCGCCGTGCGGTCAACCAACACGCCGCCCTCGTTCATGAACAGCACGTTTCTGCGCCGGCCTCTGGTGGTCCACTCCTGCTTGCGGACCACGACCAGATCGATGTCCCCATCCTGATCGATGTCCGCCCAGGCGTAGTCTTTCTCTTCCGTGTCGCTGCTGCCGACCGCAGCGTCAGCCACCAAACGCGTGCTGGTTTCGTTTTCGAACGTCACCCATTCTTGTGCCGCGGCCGGCTGGGCGAGCCACATCCCGACCAGACTCACCAACACAGCGCACGAAATGCGCCCGTCATACCTGAGTGCAAAGCTTAACACTGCGATACCTCCTTTGAGTTCACCTACACCGGGTTGACCAACCTCAATGGCGATCTGCCATTGGATGCCTCCCGGGCTACTACCCAATCGGCGTGCCGACGGCTCAGGCCGCCGGCACGCCGTACGGTTCCATTCGTCACTGCCTACCAAAGCGAGACTGACTACTCGCAAGTGCCGAACCGAGCCAGCACGTACCCGGAATCCAGCGGATCCACCGCTCCGTCATCGTTCTGGTCGGCGGCATCGCAGCTCGGATCGCCCGTACCCACCGGGCAGCCGAAGCGGGCCAGCACGTACCCGGAATCCAGCGGATCCACCGTGCCGTCGCCATTGGCATCGCCCTCGCAGGGTTGCTCGTCGTCGCAGACGAAGGCTTCGATTTGGAAGTTGTCGATACCGGCCTCGGTAACCGAGTCGTTCGGTTGATCGAGGGCGGTGAATCGAACCCTGACCGTCGCGGTCGGCTCGACATAGTCGCTCACCAGGAACGAGACCGTTTCCCACTGCTGGTTGGTGCCCGCCGTGGTGTGCTCCGGGATCGACACCCACGATTCACCGTCGTCGTTGGAGACGGCCACGGTAAGAAGATCAACCGTCCCAAGCGCCGAGTACATCCATCGAGCGTAGGAGATCGTTCCGTCCGTCCCGTCCAGATCAATCACGGGCGAAATCAGGAACAGCGGGCCGCCGTCGACGTCATGATCAAACGGGTTGTCGTCATCTGGCGGGCCGTTCTCGGTCACGAAAGCCATCGTGCCTTTGGCGCCGGCGTCCGCGTCCGGAGCAGCCAGATTGCCGTTGTAAATCGTGAGGTTCGGATCGGCTTGTTCCCATTCCCCGGAGAGGAGTTTCTCGCTGACAATGGTCCAGTCGGACACGTCACCCTCCATCTCGTCGCGCCACAGGATCTCGGTCCCCAGGGCAGCGAGGGCTTCGTTGGTCGAGGCCGGCGCACCGCTGGGGTCCGTGAATTCGCCGCCGGACGTCAACGTCGCCGAGGCGTAGAAGTCGTACCGGGTCATGCACGCTGCACCCGGGAGCACGGCCTCGTAAATATCGTCACCGACGAACTGCAGTGGCTGCGATTCGAACTCACCTCCGTCGAGCGACAGGAAGAGCATGGGACTCTCCGGATCAATGATCACGTCGCCGAAGGGCACCAGTTTCACCTGCAGAATCAATTCCTCAAATGGGGGCAGCAACGTGGGCAACCCCTGGGGATAGCTGAAGATGATTCCCTCGGGGGGCAGGTTGATGAAGATGTCGTACCCGGTGCATTTGCCGACGATCAAATCCAGCCACCCATCCTGGTTGAGATCGATGGCCGCCTGATCGTGTACGCCGCTGGGGTTCATGGATCCAAGGGGAATCGTGTCGATCAGACTCCCCGCGCCGCCCACGCCGGTGTTGCGCAGCAAGTCGGCTCCGATGTTACACGACGGTGCGTCCACGTCCACGTCGGCCACCATCAAATCGACAAACTCGTCGTTGTTGAAGTCGGCGACCAGGATGTCGGAGCCGAAACCGCCCGTGGTACCCCCCGACACCGCAAAGGAGGTGAAATTGACCGTGCCGTTACCGTTGGTAAAATTGTTGATGACATATCGATCCGTACCATCGTCAGACACGTAGAAGTCCAGGTCTCCGTCGTTCTCGATGTCAAACGTGGTCATGTGGTACGCCGAGCCGGAATACGCCGTCTGCATGATGTCGAAGAAGCCATTCCCGTCGTTGAACGCTATCTTGACCGGGCCATTCTCGCTCTTGATGATGTCCAATTCGCCATCACCATTCATGTCCACGATTTGGACCGCCGTCCCGAAGCCAGATTCATAGAAAAACTCCGGGGGCGAACAGCACGTCGCCGTAATGCGCTGCGTGGTCACGTCGGTAAAGAAACCGTTACCGTCGTTGAGCAGCAGCTTGTCAAGGGAGCCGCCGTACGCCACGAAGTAGAGGTCGGGCCCGTTCTGATTGTCGATGTCTCCGGCGGCCACGCCGCAGAAATCGGGCGAGCCCGACAAGGGGATTCGCGCCGCTTCAAAGACGAACCCCTGCCACTGGCCATCAACTTCGCCCTGGTTCATGTAGATCCTCGGCACCCCGCCGGATGACTCGGCCGTGATGATGTCCAGCCACCCGTCGCCGTCCACGTCGACCAGCACCACGTCCCGGTCTGTCCTCGCCGTGAGGAAGCCGGGGATCAGATCGGCCGTGTGATCCACCAACACGCCGTCCTCGTTGAGGAACAGCACGTTGCGTAGCGGGCCCGAAGAACTGCCGTTGTCGATCTTGCGCACGACCACCAGGTCGAGGTCGCCGTCGCCGTCCACATCGCCGACGCCGAAGTCCTTCTCCTGGAAATCGTCCAGCCCGACCCCGTTGTCGGCGATCATCCGACTGGGGGATTCTTCGGTGAACTCAACCCAGCCTCCTGCCAGAGTTGCTCGCGGCGTGGCAGCTAGCGCCACGGCGATGGCGAGGAAGGCACCGATCTGGTTCCGGCCGTACAGCCCATCAGCGCACATAAACGTCTCCTTAATGCTCGATCGAGCACACGCTCTCCAGCGGCATCCAATATACCAGGGAACCCGAAGCGGGGCAACGGGTCCGATATTGTCAGGGCATGGATCGCTTACCTGCGTCTCACCCGCCACCCAGGTGACGGCGACGCTCAGCGTTAACCACGAGCATGTCCGCTGGGCAGGGCCCCCCTTCGACAGCCGGTTGCAGCACGTGGTGGCAGCCGAGCGCAAAACGCCACTACGTCCGTTTCGACGGTCAGTCGCCGTTGAGGCGCAAACCTGCCAGCTCGGAGCCATCGATTCTCAAGCACCACGGACTGTCAATTGGGAATCGACGATCCTCAGCGCATGGCTACGGCCGGCGCGGGGCCGGCCGTAGCTGCGATCTCAACAGTCAAACGCTAGGAGCAGTCGCCGAACCGGGCCAGCACAAAACCGCTGTCCAACGGATCGACCGTGCCGTCGCCGTTCTGGTCCGCGGCGTCACAACTTGGGTCACCGGTCCCCACCGGACAACCGAAGCGAGCGAGCACGTATCCGGAATCGAGCGGATCCACCACCCCGTCGCCGTTGGCGTCGCCCTCGCAGGGTTGCTCGTCGCCGCAGATGAAGATCTCGACCTGGAAGTTGTCGATGCCGGCTTCGGTGTAGGAGTTGTTCGGTTGATCGCTGACCGTGAAGCGAACGTTGACCGTCGCGGTCGGCTCGACATAGTCGCTGACCAAGAAGAAGACGGTCTCCCACTGCTGATGAGTGTGGACCACGGAGTGCTCGGGGACGGCTACCCACGACTCGCCGCCGTCGTTGGAAATGTCCACGGTCAAGAAATCGAGCACCCCAGTGAACGAGTACATCCATCGGGCGTAGGAGATGGTTGCATCGGTCCCCGCCAGGTTAACGGTGGGCGAAATCAGGAACAGCGGTCCCCCGTCCACGTCGTAGTCACCCGGCTCGTCGTTATCGGGTGGGCCGTTCTCGGTCACGAAAGCCATCGTGCCGTCGGCGCTGGCGTCGGCCGCCGGAGCCACCAGCTCGCCGTCGAAAATCGTGGGGTTGGGATCGGCCTGTTCCCATGCGCCGGTTTCGAGATTCTCGCTGATGATGGTCCAGTCGGACACGTCACCCTCCATCTCGTCGCGCAGAATGATCTCGGTCCCCACGGCGGCGAAGGCATGGTGAGTCGAGCCCGGCGCTCCGCTGGGGTCGGTGAATTCGTTGCCGTTGTCCAGCTCCGCGTAGACATAGAATTGGTAGCTGGTCGTACAGGCCGCACCGGGTAGGACTGCCTCGTAGGTGTCGTCACCGACGAACTGCATCGGCTGCGATTCAAAATCACCCTCCTCGAGCGAAACGAAGAAGAGGGGGCTCTCCGTATTGATGGTCACGTCTCCGATGGGCAACAGCTTCACTTGAAGAGTCAATGCCTCGAAGGGCGGCAGCAAGGTTGGCAACCCCTGCGGATAGCTGACGCTGATTCCCTCGGGCGGCACGTTGATGAAGATGTCGTACCCGGTGCATTTTCCCACGATCAAGTCCA
>JADFPW010000346.1 GCA_022562105.1 Planctomycetota bacterium | reverse complement strand
CGCCTGGCAGGGGAACTTGGTCTTGACCATGGCGTAGGCCGGCATGTCGGTGACGATCTGTGACAGGGGTCGACCCTCATCAGCAAGCAGTTGCAGCGTCCACGCCATCGCCACCAGCGAATCGCGAATGTAGACCACCCGCGGATCGATCACCCCGCCGTTGCCTTCGCCGCCGATGACGCAGTCGTGCGCTTTCATGGCCTCGACGACGTTGGCCTCACCGGTCGGCGTGCGATGAACCACGCACGACCCACCCGCACGGGCGGCCGCGTCGTCGATCATGCGCGAGGTGCACAGATTGGTCGCCGCCGGGCCCGGCCGCCGGGCAAACACCGCCCGGGCTACTAACGCCAACGTGTACTCCTCGCCAATGTAGGCACCGGTTTCGTCCGCCATCGCCAGCCGATCGGCGTCCGGATCCTGGGCGAAGCCAACGGTGGCGTTGCACTCGCGGGTTCGAATGCACAACTCTGTCAGGTGCTCGCGCAGAGGTTCCGGCGGATGGGCGAATCGTCCGGTCGTCTCGGGGTGGAGATGCACCACGTCGCATCCCAGGGCGTCAAGGAGCCGACGCCCGCCGGGTCCACCGGCGCCGTGGTTGCTGTCCAACACCACCTTGAATCGCCGAGCCGCGATCGACTCGCGGTCAACAATGGCAAGCACCTGTGCTACTGGACATTCGTGCGTGGACTGATCGATAGCACGGCCTGCAGCTCTTGACGTGGCGGGTACGGGCTGCGGCGGGCGTCGTCGATAGATCTCAAAGATGGCTTCGACACCGTCGCTCCCCGGTGCGTGGCCGTCGGCGGTGATGAACTTGATCCCGTTCCACTCGCCCGGGTTGTGGCTGGCGGTGATGACCACGCCACCGGCCGCTCGGCGCTGCCCGACCATGATGCCCACGCCCGGCGTGCTGACCACGCCCAGGTCGATCACCTCGCAGCCGCCGGCGACCAATCCTGCCACCAGGGCAGCCTGAAGCGTCTCGCCGCTTTCGCGCGAATCCCTTCCCACGACGATCCGGCCGCCGGCTAGGTGGTCCGCATAGGCGAAGCCGACGTTGGCCGCCACCTGCGGCGTCATGGTCTCACCGACCACCCCGCGAATCCCGGAAACGCTCATGATCAGGCTCATGCCTGGCCTCTCTGCGGTCTGGTTTCGCCAGATCGTGCCACTCGACGCCCTCGCACGGTCCCCGCCGGCAGGATACGTTGACCCGCGGCGCGCGACTGAACGCTGTTTAGCACAACGCCCCGGGCCGTTCCAGCAGTTGGCACCGGCTGATAGGTTCGAGTGGTAGGACGGGCCCCATAACACGCGAACCGTCGTTGGGAGGGAACGGTGCGCGCGGCTCGATCATGGCGATGTTGGGGCTCGGGGCCCATCCGCACCTGCTCGCTCACGCGCTGCACGGGGTGATTTCCCAGACCCTGGTGCGGCGGATCTGCACCCACTGCAGCCGGCCGCTGGCCCACACGGGGGCGCTGGATGTGTTTGCCGACGTCATGGATCGCCTCCCGCCGGGCAAAACGCCGGTTCTACACCAGGGTCGCGGATGCGAGGAGTGCATGGAGACTGGGTATCGTGATCGGACGGGCGTATTTGAGGTGATGACGGTCACGCTGGAGATCGCCTCCCTGATCGAATCCCAGGCCGCCGAGCCTCGCCTCCTCAAACTCGCCGTCCGCCAGGGGATGACCCCCACATTCGAGACCGCCAAGGTCAGCCCCGCCGCTGGGATCACGACCATGGAGGAGCTTCTGCGGGCCATCGAGCACCGGAGGCCGCTCCCGAACTCGATCTACCCAGCGAGCCGGTGGCCACAGGACCGGCTCCGGTGGTGAACTACGCCTGCATCTGACGCCTCGGAGCGCAGATCCTACCTGCCTGTTGAAGACGGTGATCACGACAGATTCGTGGGGCGAACGTCCTCCCGTAGACCGTCCACCCACGTTACTACGGAAGGGCGAGGCGCGCCCGGCGCGCCGGAACCTACACAGTGTACGAGGCGCTAGCCGGGACGGCGCCACACGGTTAATCCACCCAAGGCCATCAGGATTATCGTACTGGGTTCGGGGATCCCAACGTTGATGGTGAATGGGTTGTCTTCGCCTCCGACACCGGGATCCGCGAAGTCGGGGATGACGCTGTCAAAACCGAACCCCCAAGGCATCAGAGCAAAGTCAGCCGTGAAGATCTGAGGCTGTCGGGCGCCTTTCTCGAACGTCACCAGCACGGGGCCCCCTTCGGCTACGTCAGTCTGTGTGACTGTCAGCGTATCCAGCACGTAGGTTCCCGGCCCCCAGTTTTCGCCGTCGTCCGGTCCGCTGCCCATGATCAGGCCGTACTCGTGACCTGACTGGTCCCAAGAAATGTCGGCGGGCAGCGGCTCAAATGCGGTGCGGTCATAGACCGTGCCGATTCCCTCGGTCAACGCGGTGACGTCCACCACGCCATCGGCCTGATCGTCGTCGTCGTCCAGGAAGATGTTGGCGAAGGCGAAGCCCGTGTCGATGTCACGGATGGTGAGCATGATGTTGATGTCACCCGAGTCGCCTGAGGCCAGATCCAGTGTGGCCCCTCCGGTGTCAGCGTTGATCAGGAACAGGAGGGCTGCGCCGGATGGGGTGGTTAGCGTGCCGATCACCAAGATACCCAGGATAGCTCTGTTCATCGCTCTCTTCTCCTCGTTGATGTGCGCGGACCACTGTCATGATACCTATGCCTGTAGCCTAACCGGTCCTGGTGGACATTTCAACGGAAAACAGCCTCATGAAGGCCCTGGAGGGGCGTCGCGATGTCGATTCCCGCTCCTGGGCGATGGTTTCCGAGAGGAAATGCGGACGGGGGGACTCGGCCCCGCACACCCGAATCGACCGACGCTCGATACCAGTGCAGGCGAGGGAGCCTTGTCCGCGTCCACACCCGCCGGGAAAGTTCGTGACTCGTGGCGGGCTTGCTCTGGGACCGGATGCGCAGGAAACTCCTCAGCGGCGACTGTCGGACGGTGGACATCTTCGCCGGGAAGACGTCGAACGCAAAGGAACCCTGGTGGCGACATCTTTCAATGCTGTTCAACGCCGCGTGTTGGGTGTGCTGATCGAGAAGACGCTGAGCCAAGCCGGCTCGGACGGGCTCACGCTCCACAGCATCATGATCGGCTGCAATCAGAAAACGAACCGCGAGCCGGTGGTGGAATACGCCGAAGGGGACGTCGCCCGGACGGTGCGCGAATTGATGGACATGCAGCTGGTGGCCCAAGCGCCGCCGGAGCCGGGCGCCCGGGTCAACCGGTTCGGCCAGCGGGTCGAGGAACGTCTCGGCTGGGGACGACGCGAGCAGGCGGTGATGGCCGAGCTGCTGGTGCGCGGACCCCAGACGGTCGGCGAACTGCGCGGCCGAATCGGACGGATGAATGTGAATCTGGATGTGCCCGGCGTGCAGGCCATCGTGGACGAGCTCGGGTCCACGCAGACGCCTCCGCTGGTGGTCCTGCCCCGCGAGCCGGGCAGGTCCGCGGTCCGCTACCGCCACACGATGGGCGCCGCCGACCCGTCGCCCGAGGCGAGCCGCGGACTTCAGTCCGCGCGGACAGCGATCGACGACTCGCCCGCTCCGCCGGCGAGTGAACCGCCTGGGGACAACCTCCCGGACCGCCTCGGGCAGGTCGAAGCCACTGTCCGGCGGTTGGATGACGAGGTGGAGATGCTCAAACGCAAATTGGCCGCCCTGGAGGGACGCACGCCGCAAGACCGAGGTATAATCTAGAAAGCGGCAGGCCGTGTATGAAGGCGGATGTCGGATAGCCGATTGCATCGAGAGGAGGCAGTACCATGTCATTTCGTCCTTTTGGAAGAGAGATTCCCAGTTCGCTGAACGAGTTGCAGACAGAGATGAACAACCTGTTCGATCGGATGTGGCACGGCGGCGTGTCTACGGGACCGTTCGACGGGCAGGACTGGGCCCCGCCGGTTGACGTGTGTGAGGAGGAGTCCGCCTACGTCATCACCGCCGAGATTGCCGGCACCGATCCCAAGTCGGTGGAGCTGAGCTGCGTCGGCAACGAGCTGCGAATCAAGGGGGACAAGCCGCCGGAGCACTGCGAAGACGATCACACGATCCTGCGTCGCGAGCGCCGGTATGGCACGTTCTTGCGGACCATCACGCTGCCCGAAGACGTGAGCTCGGCGAAGGTGGACGCCCAGTGTCGCAACGGCGTGCTGCGGATCACAGTGCCCAAGGAGAAATCGTCGCGGCCGGCCGCGATCAAGATCAAGGTCGAGGAATCGTAGACCGCACGACGGATCGCGGCCATTTTCGGGAATCTACGAATCGGCGCCGGCAAGCCGGGCTTTGATCTGGGCCTCGGTTCCTCCGGCTATGATCAGACGCTGTGGGACCACACCCAGCGGCGCGAAAGCGAAGGTTGCACCTTTCCACGCGACTACGCTGCGGTCAAAATGCACGGTGGCTTCGGCGTCGGTTGCAATCGTCAATCGGTCGGCCTCGATCGCTGCGGCGTATTGAACGAGCAGGGCGTCCACCAAGTCGGGACACTCGAAAACGATCAGCCCGTTGTTGAACGCGTTGCGCTTGTAGGTCTGCGAGAACGACGCGGCGATCACCATGCGAATCCCGCGATAGGCCAACGCCG
>JADFPW010000345.1 GCA_022562105.1 Planctomycetota bacterium | reverse complement strand
CAGCGAAGACTGCACTGGCGATGGGATTCCTGACGAGTGCGAGCCTGACTGCAACGAGAACGGAATGGCTGACAGTTGCGATATCGCTCAAGGCGCGGGCGATTGCAACGAGAATGATGTCCCCGACGAATGCGACATCGCCGAGGGAACAAGCGTGGACTGTAACGCCAATTTGATTCCTGACGAGTGCGAACCTGAAGAGCCCGACTGCAACGATAACGGCATCGCTGACAGTTGCGACATCGCCCAGGGAACCAGCCAGGACTGCACCGCCAATGGCATTCCTGACGAGTGCGAGCCCGACTGCAACGACAACGGCATGGCCGACAGTTGCGACATCGCCGATGGGTCCAGCGATTGCAACGAGAATGCAATTCCTGACGAATGCGACATCGCCCAGGGAACAAGCGAGGACTGCAACGGCAACGAGCTGCCTGACGAGTGCGAGCCTGACTGCAACACCAACGGAGTGGCCGACAGTTGCGACATTGCCCAGGGAACAAGCCAGGACTGCACCGACAATGGGATCCCCGACGAGTGCGAGCCTGACTGCGACGAGAACGGATTCGCCGACAGTTGCGAGATCGCCCACGGGGCGAGCGACTGCAATGAGAACGGCGTTCCAGACGAGTGTGACCTCGTGGTCAGCGAGCACACCATTGCCCCGGCAATCGACCCCTGGCAAGTCTTCGCAGCTGACTTCGACGGCGACGGAGATGCCGATGCACTCGCCCCATTAGAAGGAAGCCACGAAATCGCGTGGTACGAAAACACAGACGGGATGGGCAGCTTCGGCAAGACCCACTATATCAGCTTTGACGCGTTCCTCGTCCGTTCAGTCTTCGCAGCGGACCTGGACGGCGACGGGGATACCGACGTGCTCTCGGCATCCGCTGACGGCAAGGTCGCGTGGTACGAGAACACCGACGGGCTGGGGAGCTTCGGCCCGGAGCAAGTCATCACCGCCAATGCGGACGGCGCCCAATTCGTCTTCGCGGCGGACCTGGACGGCGACGGGGACACGGATGTCCTCTCGGCATCCTTCATTGACGACAAGATCGCATGGTACGAGAACACCGACGGGCTGGGGAACTTCGGTCCGGAACAGATTGTCACCACTGCGGCGGACAACGCCAGATCTGTCTTCGCAGCGGACCTGGACGGCGACGGGGACGCCGATGTGCTCTCTGCTTCAATCGATGACGACAAGATCGCCTGGTACGAGAACACCGACAGCCTGGGAAACTTCGGCCCACAACGGGTCATTACCACCGGGGCGAACGGCGCTCGGTCCGTCGTCGCGGCGGACCTAGACGGCGACGGAGATGCCGATGTCCTCTCGGCCTCGTTCGATAGCGACGAGATAGCGTGGTACGAGAACACCGATGGCCTGGCGAGCTTCGGGCCGCCCCAGATAATCACCAACACTGCGGACGGCGCCGAGTCCGTCTTCGTGGCGGACATGGACGGTGACGGGCACGCTGATGTCCTCTCGGCATCCTTCTGGGACGACAAGATCGCGTGGTACAAGAACACCGATGGGCTGGGGAATTTCGGTCCGCAAGAGGTCATCAGCACCGCGGCGGACGGGGCCATTTCCGTTTTTGCTGCCGATCTGGACGGGGATGGAGACCTCGACGTCCTCTCGGCATCTTTTGACGCCGACATAGCGTGGTACGCGATCCCAGTTGCAAGCGATTGCAATGAGGACGGTATCCCCGACTTGTGCGACATTGAGGGGGGAACGAGTCTGGACTGCTCGGGGAATGGTATCCCGGACGACTGCGATATCGCCGAGGGGACCAGTGAGGACTGCAATCTCAACGGCTTTCCGGACGAGTGCGACCTGGCAAGTGGAACCAGCGCAGATGAAAACGGCACCGGCGTTCCGGATGAATGCGAGACGGTGCTATTCGTGTATGGTGAAGCCGCGGGAGGCAACGACGGCACCAGTTGGGCAGATGCCTTCACCAGCCTTCAGGATGCGCTGACAGCCGCCGGCGCGAACGACGCGTTCCATACAGAGATCTGGGTTGCAGCCGGCGTTCACTCGCCCACAGATCCAGGAGGCGACCGCAACGATACCTTCGCGTTGCTTAACGATGTTTCAATCTACGGTGGGTTTTCCGCGTCGGAGATGACTCGTGCGCAGCGAGATCCGGCTGTCAACGTGACGATCCTGAGTGGCGACTTGAACGCCGATGACCCGACCAGCGACTGCTGCGAAGCCAACGGCTCACCGGGTTGTAACGATGGAGAGTGTGAGGATTCCGTCTGTGCCGTCATCTCGTCGTGCTGTGACCTCGAATGGGATGATGTGTGTGCAGCCCTCGCCGCGTCTCTTTGCGGCGATTGCGCGGGCGGTGTCGGGGATAACAGCTACCACGTGGTGACAGCCAGCGCGACAGACGAAACGGCGATCCTAGACGGGTTCACGGTAACGGCGGGCCATGCGGACGGCGTCGCCGCGGACGGTGAGGGCGGTGGTGTGCATATCATCCTGGGTTCTCCAACTATCTCGAACTGCGTAGTAGTCGGCAACTTCGCCGACGCCGGGGGTGGGATGTACACGCTCGACGGCAGCCCCGTGCTTTTCAACTGCCTGTTCAGCGGCAACTCGGGTGGCGTAGGGGGCGGCCTGCGAGCTTCCGGCGGTTTTCCCACGTTGGTCAACTGTACGTTTGGCGACAACCACGCACTGAGCATTGGTGGTGGGATCTACGTCTTCAGCGGAGCGGTGGGGGTGACCAACTGCATCCTGTGGGGCAACACAGGCGAGGTGGATCCCACCATAGAAGCGTCTCAGATCCTGCTCTTGGCCAGCACCGCGGTGGTGAGCTACACCGACATCGAGGGTCTGGACACCTTCGCCGGCAACGGCAACATCGGCTCCGACCCGCTCTTTGTCGATCCGGGCGCCGATTTCCACCTATCGCCGGGATCGCCCTGCATAGATGCGGCCAACAACGACATGGTTCCGCGTGATTCGTCCGATCTCGATGGCGACGGGGACACGTCCGAGCCGGCGTCGCTGGATCTCGACGGGAACCCGCGTTTCGTTGACGATCCAGCCACGGAGGACACAGGCATTCCCGGCACGCCGGGTCCGCCGGTAGTGGACATGGGTGTGCATGAGTTCCAAGTTCAGAAGAAACTCTGCGAAGGCGACGCCAACGGCGACGGTATCGTCGATCCGCTGGACTCCGGTTTCGTGTTAGCCCGGTTCGGTTGCCCGGTCGGCACCGGCGACCCGCTCTGCGACACGGCCGATCAGAACGGCGACGGCTTGGTCGATCCGCTTGACGTGGGGTACGTCCTTGCACGGTTCGGCGAATGCCGGTAGACCGTTTGACCGACTGGAAAGTCGGTCCCACAGCCGATGTGGCGATAGGAGGACCGGTTTCCTGGAGGTGACGAGGAATGCTCCGAGATCACAGAATAGTGCATGCGTGCGCCGCCGTGGCGCTGGGACTGTGGATGTGCACGTCGGCCCAGGCCGGTGACGACCTGGTCATTGACCTGGGCCGAGGACCGGTGACGATTCACGTGCCGCCGTCCTACGAACCCGGTGTTCCAACGCCGCTGGTGCTGCTGCTCCACGGATACTGCAGCAATGGTAGTGCCCAGGAGGCCTACATGCAGTTTATGCCCCTGGCTGATGAGCACGGGTTTCTGTACGCCCATCCGGACGGGCTGATCGACTTCATCGGATGCCGATACTGGAACGGCACCGACGCCTGCTGCGATTTCTTCGGCAACACGAACGACTCGGGTTACCTGCAGGCGCTCATCGACGAAGTGAAAGCTCAGGCCAGCGTGGACGACAGACGGGTCTTTCTCATCGGACACTCCAACGGTGGTTTCATGTCCTATCGAATGGCCTGTGATCATCCCGATACCATCGCGGCCATCGCCAGCCTGGCGGGGGCGACGTTCATCGAGGCTGATGACTGTTCGCCGGCGGCGCCCGTGCATACGCTGCAAATCCACGGAACCCTCGACCTGACCATCCTGTATAATGGGGGATGTTTCGCGCCGGACGTGTGCTACCCCGGTGCGATTGAGACCACCGAGCAGTGGGCCGACTTCGATGGGTGCCTCCTGGATCCCGACACGTCGTCGCCGCCGCTTGATCTGGACGCCGGAATACCCGGTGACGAGACGTTCGTTTGGCAATACTCGAATGGATGCGATCCGAACGGATCCGCCGAGCTTTGGACCATCGTGGGCGGTGCACACAGTCCCAACCTGTCGAGCGATTTTTCATCGCTGGTAATCGAGTTCCTGTTGGCCCATCCCAAGAGCGACGAGTGCGCCGGCGACGCCAACGGCGACGGAACCGTTGATCCATTGGACTCGGGCTACGTATTGGCGCGCTTCGGCTGTCTGGTAGGCGTGGGCGACCCGGATTGCGACTCGGCCGACCAGAACGGCGACGGCTCCGTCGATCCGCTGGACAGTGGTTTCGTCCTGGCCCGTTTCGGCGAATGTCCGTAAGGGGGGACCGGCATATCCGTGTGGCACCGGTTTCCAACCAATACTGTCCGGCCGGGGAATTGCCAAGGGTGGAGTATAGCGTGAGATTGGGTGGATGGCGTTAGTTCGACAGCAATCACCGGTGGCGAGGTCGCCAGGGGCCAAACGCTGGGCGCATACCC